>JACNIG010000127.1 GCA_014383215.1 Candidatus Desulfatibia vada
GGAGGGTATGGCGGCTTTTCTGGAAAAACGCCAACCAATATGGAAACACAAATAAAGAATCCGGACCCAGAGGACCCGGCTTTGGTTTCACCCCATAGGGGTTAATTTGCCAGGTTGTGGATCAATCAAAACGTTTATCAAGCATTCTTACTCTTAATCGTAATCCTAATCGTTCTTAGCAGTTGACTAATTATACCGAACTTTTTGATTACGAGTATGATTAAGAGTACGATTACGATTAAGGATTATTTCAGGCATAGCCAAACATCTCTGACCCCCGCAATGCGGGGCAGGCTTGGCCCAAAGAACCAGGTTTTTCAGGGAAAATTTACTGATAGGGTTACCCGATTTTAATATTGGCATTTGACAAGTATAGATGACAAATGCCAAAATTATGATATTTTCCACTACCAGGTACGGTAGCGCCAGAAGTTTTCCAATAATTTATATTGCCGGGGTTATTAAAAATGAGCCGATTACAGACATTTCAAGTATTTCCTTCCATTCCGGAACCCCTATCGTTTCTGGAAATGTTGTCCCGCAACCTGTGGTGGAGCTGGCAGCATGATGCCCAGGAGCTTTTTCGCCGGATCGATCCCGGACTCTGGGAAGCGGCCGGCAGAAATCCGGTTGTTTTTTTGACCTATATCGATCAAAAACGCCTTGAGGATCTGGCAAAAGACGACAGTTTTTTGGCGCATCAAAAGCGCGTGAGAGAACTTTATGCCGGCCAAGTTCTAGGTCCCGTAAACCGGTCAGACACACCTTTTGATCAAAAGGAAATCATTGCCTATTTTTCCATGGAGTTTGGAATTCATGAAAGTGTTCCCCTGTTCGCCGGAGGGCTCGGAATTCTTGCAGGAGACCACCTAAAGGCGGCTTCCAACTTAGCGCTGCCATTGGTTGGCGTGGGACTGCTTTATCGGGAGGGTTATTTTAATCAGTTTCTGAACCAGGATGGATGGCAGCAGGAGGAGTATCCGGAAACCGACATCTTTAATCTGCCGGCAAAACGGGCTCTGGATCAATCCGGCAACGACCTTATGGTTTCAATTTCAGGACCCGATGGTGAAATCCATGCCATCGTCTGGAAAATCATGGTCGGCCGCGTCCCCCTTTATCTGCTTGACGCCAATATCGGAGAAAATCCTGCTAAAATTCGAGACATCACCGCTACACTTTATCCCGGCGAGGGCAAAACCCGGTTGGCCCAGGAAGTACTCCTGGGTATCGGCGGGATGCGGGCTCTCGACGCCATGGGCATCCAACCGACAGTCTGCCATATGAACGAAGGGCACCCGGCTTTTGCCAGCCTCGAACGCTTGGCGCAGGTGATAAAGACCCATGGCGTTGATCTCAAAACCGCCTGGGAGATCGTTCCACGAACAACGGTTTTTACCACCCATACCCCGGTGCCTGCCGGACACGATGAATTTACCCCTGAACAGGTCAAGCCCTATCTCAAATCCTTTGAGGAACGGCTCGGGACCAAAGTCGAAAAAATTATTACCTGGGGGCAACCCGCAAACCCTGATGCGACCAGCCCGTTTTCCATGTTTGTTTTAGGCCTGCGGACGGCTCAGTACTGTAACGGGGTCAGCGAACTGCACGGTGTTACGGCCCGGCGCATGTGGTCCCACGTTTGGCCGGGAAGGCCCGACTCTGAAATTCCCATCAGCCATATTACCAACGGTGTGCATGTCCCTTCATGGATTTCACGCGAGAACGCCCTGCTCTTTGAGCGTTACATCGGCCCGGACTGGAGCCTGCATACCTGGCATGCCAATCTCCTCAAGCGCATTGACGAAATCTACAACGAGGAACTGTGGCGGGCCCGTGAAATGAATCGTTCCCGCCTGATCAGCATCTGCCGCAAACTTATGAAGCAGCAATATGAACGGCGCAACGCACCCAAAGCAATGGTGGAGGAAGTTGAAACCGTTCTGGATCATGATGCCCTGACCGTCGGTTTTGCCCGCCGCTTCGCCACTTACAAGCGGGCGGACCTGATACTGGCAGACCCCGACCGGCTTGAAGCCATTATTAACTCCAAGACGCATCCGGTTCAGTTTGTCTTTGCAGGCAAAGCCCACCCCAAGGATCAGGAGGGCAAAGAGCTGATCCGTCGCCTCGTAGAATTTGCCCGACGACCCAGTGTACGCCACAGCATCATTTTTATCGAGAACTACGACCCCCACATTGCGCGGTACCTTTTGCAGGGTGCCGATGTGTGGCTCAACACGCCCCGCAGGCCCATGGAAGCCTGCGGTACATCCGGCATGAAAGCGGCCCTTAACGGTGTTCTGAATGTCAGCACGCTGGACGGCTGGTGGGCGGAAGGATATTCGGAAGAAACAGGGTGGCGCATCGGCCGCGGGGAAGAATTTTCCGACCACGCCTACCAGGACTCAGTGGAAAGCCAGGCACTGTATAACGTTCTGGAAAATGATGTCATCCCCTGTTTTTATGAACGCAAAAACGGTAATATTCCCTTAAATTGGCTTGAAATGATGAAAGCATCCATTAAAATGGCCATGCTTGATTTTTGCAGCCACCGCATGGTCCGTGAATATGAAAAACGGTTTTATGCTCCCATAGCACATCGGATGAAAGCCCTGCTTGAAAACGATATTGCCGAGGCCAAAGCCCAGGCCGTTCAATACCAGAGACTGCGCAACCACTGGCAGAACATCAAGATCGAGCCTCCGGTCAGAAGTTCGGACGGACCTTTTAGGGTGGGAGAGACATTTCATGTAACTTCGTTGGTACATCTCGGCGAACTGCGTCCCGAAGAAGTAGAGATCCAGATCTATTACGGCCTTTTGAAAGATGTGGATGCACTGGCGGGGGGACGCAAGGAAATCATGACCGTGCAGGAGGACCGGGGAAACGGGCAATACCTTTTTGCCTGCACCATCTCCTGCCGAGCGGCGGGTCGATACGGTTTTACATGCCGAGCCGTACCCCGGGGAGATGACCGCATCCGATTCGCTCCCGGATTTATAACCTGGTCCTAACCCGGAGAAGGAGTACCAAAATCATGAGCGATTCCCAAAAAAATCCGCGCATACTGATCGTAACCCCGGAGATAACCTATTTGCCGGACCGTATGGGAGGCTTGGCCTCTTTTTTCACTGCTAAAGCAGGGGGACTGGCCGACGTTTCGGCCGCCCTGATCAGCGCTCTGTTTGAGCAGGGAGCCGATGTCCACGTCGCCCTTCCGGACTATCGTGCCATCTTCAGTAACGGCCTGGCCCCTGTTTTAAAAAGAGAGCTCCGTAGAATCCATCGCAAAATGCCCGATGATCGCATCCACCTGGCGGAAGACCGGGCCTTTTATTACATCAACCGGGTGTATTCTGCCTATGGAGAAGAAAACATTAAACTCGCCTTGGCGTTTCAGCGCGAGGTGATCAGTCATATCGTCCCTCAGGTTCAACCGGATCTGATTCATTGTAATGACTGGATGACCGGTTTGATTCCGGCAATGTCCAGACATATGGAAATTCCATGCCTTTTTACCATTCACAATGTGCACACGGTAAAAACAACCTTGGCTTACATTGAGGACAGAGGCATTGATGCCGCCGAGTTTTGGCAAAATATGTATTACGAAAATATGGCGACCAATTATTGGGACGTGCGGGATACCAACCCTATAGATATGCTGACCAGCGGAATCTTTGCCGCGCATTTTGTGAATGTTGTCAGCCCGACATTCTTAAAGGAAATCGTCAACGGGCACCATCCTTTTGTCGAGCAGCCCATACAACAGCAACTCACCCATAAATATAATGCCGGCTGTGCCGTTGGGATACTGAATGCACCGGATCCTGCCTTTAATCCTATTGAAGATAATAATCTCAAACAAAAATACCGTGCCCGGGACTATGTCGCGGGCAAAGGCGCAAACAAACTGTTTCTACAAGAAAAACTGCGGTTGATTAAGGACAAGAAAGCGCCCGTCTTCTTTTGGCCGTCCCGACTCGATCCGGTTCAAAAGGGATGCCAACTGCTGGTGGAAATTTTTTATCAGGTCATTTCGAAATATTGGGACCAAAATTTGCAGGTCGTTTTTGTCGCTAACGGTGATTATCAGATGGTATTCAGAGACATTGTGAATTATCACGGATTTAAGCAGCGCGTGGCAATCTGCGATTTTGACAACAGGCTGGAGCATCTGGCTTACGGCGCTTCGGATTTTATCCTGATGCCTTCGAGATTTGAACCCTGCGGCCTTCCCCAGATGATCGCCCCGCTTTACGGCTCTCTTCCGGTGGCCCATGATACCGGAGGGATCCATGATACGATTAGTGATCTGGATGTTGAAAACAATACCGGTAACGGCTTTCTGTTTAAAACCTTTGACGCCAATGGCCTCTTCTATGCCATCAACCAGGCCATGAACTTTTATAATTTGCCGGAGCGGACAAAGGCAAAGCAAATCAAAAGGGTCATGACCGAAAGTGCCGCCCAATTTACCCATGCCGCAACTGCTCGGCAATATATCGAGCTTTATGAGAAGATGCTGGAGCGCCCCTTAATTATTTAACATAAAGACACGACAAATACGAAATCCGATTGCATTGGAAATGACTGAAATCCGGAAACCCAAAGAGACTAAAGGCTCTCTTGAAATTAAACGGCCAAAGGAATTGCTAAAGCAACTTTTTGACAATGATCCTTTCCTGCAGCCGTACGAACAAATCTTACAGCGTCGGCTCGATCGTACCCGCCAGACCGAGGGTCGACTTACTCAAGAAAAAATGACTCTGGCCGACTTTGCCTCCGGGCACGAATACTATGGTTTGCATTTTCGCGGCAATGAATGGATTTTCCGGGAATGGGCGCCCAATGCCAGTGCCATTTATCTGATCGGAGATATGACCGATTGGACACAGAAAAAAGAGTTTGCCTTGCAACGGATCGACCCTGAGGGCGTGTGGGAACTTCGTATACCTTCGGACACAATGGGCCACGGGCATCTCTTTCGGCTCAGTATGCACTGGCCCGGCGGTAAAGGAGATCGCATTCCCGTCTATGCCCGGCGCGTGGTGCAGGACCCGGAAACATTGATTTTCAATGCCCAGGTCTGGTCTCCGCCGTCCCCCTATCCCTGGCAGCACCCGGATTTTCAGCGTTCGCCTGAGGCTCTGTTTGTTTATGAAGCCCACGTGGGCATGGCCCAGGAAGAAGAGCGTATCGGTACTTATCAGGAATTTACTGAAAAGATCATCCCGCGGATCGTTGCGGCCGGTTACAACACCATACAGCTCATGGCCATTCAGCAGCATCCCTACTATGGATCCTTCGGCTATCATGTCTCGAATTTCTTTGCAGCCTCCTCCCGCTTTGGAACCCCCGAAGATCTAAAGGCGCTCATCGACACTGCCCACGCTGCGGGCCTTACGGTGATCATGGACATGGTCCATTCCCATGCCGTCCGCAACGAGACCGAAGGACTGAGTTGCTTTGACGGCACACCGTATCAATTCTTTCATGAAGGCTCCCGGGGTTTGCACGAGGCCTGGGATTCCCGCTGCTTTGACTACAGTAAATATCAGGTGCTTCATTTTCTGCTTTCCAATTGTCGTTTCTGGCTCGATGAATACAAAATCGATGGATTCCGTTTTGACGGAATTACCAGCATGCTTTACGACCATCACGGCCTGGGAAAAGCGTTTACTTCATATGATGACTACTTTAATAGCAGCGTGGACGAAGATGCCCTTACCTATCTGGCGCTGGCCAACCGGCTGATTCACGACCTTAAGCCCGATGCCGTAGTCATCGCCGAGGATATCAGCGGCATGCCGGGACTGGCTGCACCGATCTCTAAAGGCGGCATCGGATTTGATTATCGGTTTGCCATGGGGGTACCCGACTACTGGATCCGCCTGGTAAAGGACACACCGGATGAAGAATGGAACATGGGACACCTGTGGCATGAATTAACCAACCGCCGCAAGGACGAAAAGACAATTAGTTATGCCGAATCCCATGATCAGGCGCTGGTTGGTGACCAGACGCTTATCTTTAGGCTTATCGGTTCAGACATGTATGCCGCCATGGACGCCGGCTGTGAGAATATTAAGGTAGACAGGGGTTTGGCCCTCCATAAACTCATCCGGTTTATCACACTTTCAACCGCCGGCAACGGCTATCTCAACTTTATGGGTAATGAATTCGGACATCCCGAATGGATCGATTTCCCGCGTGAAGGAAATCAATGGTCCTACCGATATGCACGGCGTCAGTGGAATTTAGTGGATGACACCACGCTTAAATATCGTTTTCTTGCTCATTTTGACAAAGATATGATTGCACTGGCCCAACGTTTTAAGCTCCTGGAATCTTTCGGTTTGCATCTTTTGTTCGAGCATTCCGAGGACAAGGTAATCATCTTTAAGCGCGCCGGCCTTATATTCGCATTTAATTTTCATCCCACTTATTCTCACACTGACTTTCGTTTCGAAGCACCGCCTGGAAAATACCGCATGATTTTTAACACGGACATGACCGCATACGGAGGCCACAACCGCTTACACCCGGATCAACACCATCTGACCATATTCGATAATTCAATGGGGCGGGAACGAAATCTGCTCAGCTTATACCTTCCAACCCGCACAGCAATGATACTGCAACCCGCCTCCCTTGATTGAAAGTTGTCAGGGGTCGGGGGTCGGGGGTCGGGGATCAGGAAACAAATTCCATATATTCACCTAAACCCTATTCGGTCGGCATTATACTTTTTCATTGTGTATTTCTTTATGTTTTCAAATTTAAATTTTTTCATGCAGTTTTTGGTACAATATGTAAGGGGGAAAAACCGCCCGGATTTCACAACGATGTTCAACCTGAGTCCAGACACACAGCGCTTATCTCAACATGTTGACATCATTGTTATTTGCTAAGGCAAGATAACCCAAAAAATATAAGATTCCCAAACCGAATCGTCTATGATAATAGTTAGAAGTCACCCGCTGGTTCAGGAATCGTCTACTTTTGTCAAGCTGTATCTGATCCCGGATATTGTTGGGAATATTAGGGACGGGTATTGATATATTGATAAGACCTCTAATTAAATACTAACAAAACGGCAAATGGTAACTTCCGGGATGCCCATAAACGGGGGTGGGGAAGAAGGGCAGGGAGTAAGAGACGGATAAATCCTCCAGGGAGAGAAAAACTAAAATGGATAGCGAATTAAATAAAACAGACAAGACATTTAAGGTGCTTGTAGTTGATGACGACAGGCAGATTCTTAAGGTTCTTTACAATTATTTAACCAATGAAAACTACGATGTTGTAACTGCTTCTGATGGCTTAGAAGGGATGAAATTGCTTGAAACTGAAAAACAAGGATTTGATCTGGTAATAACAGATCTCGTTATGCCCAAAATAAGTGGGAGTTACCTCATTTTAGAAATTAGGAAAAGATTCCCAGGCACACCAGTCATTGCCATAACTGGATGGGAGGCCTATCCTGACGGGTTCATTATAGAAACCCAAGCTGATAAGGTATTTGAAAAACCATTTATACTTCCCGAACTTAACAAATCCATGCAAGAGCTGCTTTCTCTCAAAAAAAAAGATTGAGATCATTTGCCAAAGCTCAATCGTACCCAGTTCTTGACTGTAACCTTTCACCGCTACAATTCCAAGCCTCAAAATGTGTTGATTTCCTTTAGAAATCTTGTATAAATAATCTTGAACGGCCTGAGGTGGTTCAGGCAAGGCATCGTGAATTAAATACCGCCTTGATTCTGAACGAAAATATACCATATGTAGTGTTGAGGGGATGACCAGGTTTTCATTAAAATGCTGCAACTGAGCACTAGATATGTTAATCGTATCAAAAGGTTTGAAACCATTAGGATATTTGTTCAAATTGCAAGATATCTGGATCAGAACGATTCCTTTAATTCAAGAATTAAGGATTCATATCATCTGAGTCAAATTTCTCAATACCTCTACTCCTATCAATAAATGCCTCTATATTGCTTTTTGCGGATTCATAACTGGACATTACCATTTCAAATTTATTGATAATTGGGTCATCATCGCCCAGTTGTTTTCTGATAGCGTTAAGTATCTTTTCTCCTTCCTTGTAATGCCTGTTGATCTTAGTGAAAAAATCTTTTCGTTTTTCATGTTTTTTCCGTTCTCTTTCAATGATCGGTAATAGACGTTGAATTGAAAGTTCGACAAGGGCATCTCGGGGTGCATTAAAACTTGTCGAGATCTCATCAAATGAAGACAGTGATCTCCTGCTGATCACAAAAGTTTTCTGAATACGGTTATGTTGATTAAAGGTCGCGTTTTTGATTTCATGGGCTATTGACTCTAAAATTTTTATATCCTCAGCCAAATGATCAAAAAGAGATTTCTGTTTTATACCCATTTGATTGGCCACAATACCAATAGCCTCTATGCACCCTTCCGATAGCCTAAAGGTGGCTCGAACGGATTGTTTTCCTTTTAACTTAGATGTTGATGCCAGGGGTAAGGAAAATCCTGTTGCTGGTTTTTTTTTATCGTCATTTCCCATGATATTAACCTCCGCTCTTTTTTCATTACTTTATTATAAATGTATTAATTAATAATGCAATAGAAAAATATAAAATTAATCTTGACAACTTTAAATCCTGTTATATTTTTTAGTTAAAAATTATTTGCTGTGTTCCATAAATTTAAATATTTAGTTGAATCTGTACATAAAAAACGTTTAGATTATCAAAGAAAGGAGGATGTTATCATGATTTACAGAAGGTTGTTCAATATTCCGACTTGGCGATTCAGAAGGCCGTCTGATGAACTGGATCGTCTTCGAAGGCAGATGAGTGAGCTGTATGGTGCCTTATCAGGCGATGCTATTTCCATGCCTGCAGCCGGTGTATTTCCTTTGACCAATGTGACTGAAGACAGCGGTAACTATTATGTGCGGGCTGAGTTGCCGGGAATGAAGTCAGACGAACTGAATATCCAGGTGACTTCAGACGGAATTTCTATTTCGGGAGAAAGAAAAATACCGGAGGAAGGCAACGGCGTAAAGTATCACAGGCGCGAAAGAGAGGCAGGAAAATTTTCCAGATCCATCAATCTCCCCGGTGAAATCGACGTCAATGCAGTTGAGGCCAGCTTGAATAATGGCATTTTAACGATCACCATACAAAAGGCTGAAGTTGCTAAGCCCAGGCAGATAACAGTCAAATAATTATTTCACATATTTTCATTGGAAGGAGGGATGACAATGACGGATAAAGATTCCAAAGAAATTCAGTTTAAGCCAAAACAAGAAGTAACAACTGCTGCGGAACTGACAAGCCCTGGATTGGTTTTCACCCCCAGTGTGGATATATTCGAGACCGATCGTGAACTTACTCTTTTGGCTGATTTGCCGGGTGTTACGGCAGAAAATCTGACGATAGACCTTCGCGAAAACACACTAACCCTGATAGGAGAAGTTGAACCTGCTGGAGGAGCCGACGAAGAAGGCCTTCTGATTGAATACGAGACAGGGAAATACCATCGGCAATTTTCCCTTTCCAGTGTAATCGATCAAAGTCAAATCGATGCCAAAATGAACGATGGGGTTTTAAGGCTCACATTACCGAAGGTAGAAGAAGCTAAACCGCGCCAAATCGAAGTCAAACCCGGATAAACTTTTTTCTTATAGCCGGAGGTGGTGTGAGTATGAAGAAACCGATCCTCCGGCTTTTTTCTTTGATTATTTGAATATCAATGCTCAGCTTTTGCCGCTGCGTTCTTCGAAATTTAATCAAAAGAGCGTCTTCGTGGGATAGTGTGATCCTGTTAGTGATGGTTTGACACTAAAAGGTTTTGAATGGAGATGTGCTATGCCAAAGGACTATTATGTTGTTCTAGGTGTATCCAGAGGAGCCAATGTAAACCAGATTAAACGCGCTTACCGGAGAATTGCAAAACAGTTTCATCCGGATCTAACACAATCCGCGAGCAGCGACAAATTTCGCGAAGTTATAGAGGCTTATGAAACGCTTGCTGATGAGGAAAGACGCCGAAGATATGACGCAATGCTGACACAGAGCCTACCGGTCCCGAGTGTAACGAAAGTCTCAAGAACCGTTTCAAGAAGAATAACCGTCTTTGACGAAATGGATAGGTTCAGATCATTTACTGACGAATTTTTTGAAGGATTTTTGCCTGGTTTTTATACCAGAGAGCGTGGTCGATCCCCAGAAAAAGATTTATTTTACGAAATCATACTTTCCCCTCAAGAAGCCAGGCAAGGAGGGCTTTTCCCCATAACTGTACCAGTAATTGAAGCCTGTTCTCGATGTAGCGTTTCAGAGGTTTGGGATAAGTTTTTCTGTCAAGAATGCTCGGGGAATGTCTACATCCAAGCACAGAGAGAGTTTTCTCTTAGCATACCGCCCAATACAAAGCATCGAACCCAACAATCCATTTCGTTGGAGGACATTGGTTTGAAAAACACGATGCTAAACATCATTGTGTATATAGATCCATATTTAGATGATTTGGATTAGCAGATTGCTTGGCACAAAAAACATCTTATATCATCATTTCCTGCCTTGGATATCTGCAATATATCCTGGCGCCGCAAAGCCTTTAAATGCCTGTGATACTTAACGAATACCACACCTGAGTAGGCCCTCATCTTTAGGTCTGGGCTGAAGTTGAAAAATTCCATATGTTGTGCCTCAGCCGCATTTCATATTCACACCCTAATGTGAACATTACTGCCTTTATGTTGTGAGTACACCTAACCGGCTGAAAATAATTCAATATTCATCGTGGTCCCAGGAAATTCAAATTCGATATAAAAACAATGCGTTATAAAAGAACTAACAAATTTGCAATAAAAGTGGCAACATAACGATTTGTGCTAAAACCTTCCACACCTGATCTGATCAATGGCTACAGTTGCTGTTTAGAGGCTATCGAGCCATTCCAGAACATCTTTTTTATTTTCCCAATCAATTAACTCATCTATCTTCGGGTCATGAGATAGGTTGGATTGAGTATATTCGATAAATTTCTTTTGCACCGCTCTCCTTTGAGTCAGATTCATATGCAGGTAAAGCATGGTGGAGTTTATATTTTCGTGGCCTAGATGATTTTTAATGTCAGAGGGTGACTTCCCGGATAAAAGCATTCTTACCGCGCATGCATGCCTATTATGCCGAGCTCGGCATAATAGGCATAATGCCGAGTTCCGGATTATGCCGAGTG
>JACNIG010000181.1 GCA_014383215.1 Candidatus Desulfatibia vada
ACATTTCTTCAGTACGCCGACAAAGTGGTAATTGAAATTAACCGGTGTCAATCCATGCGATTGCGGGAAATGGCGGATATTTATGTATTGCCGCCGCCGAAATTAAAAAAGAATTTGAAACCCCTAAAATAATTTTGCTTCCCTTCTTTGAAAAAGGTTTGCTGGGCTATTCTGCCCTAAACGAATTTATAGATTCAAACAGAGAGTCCATCGGAAACATTTAAGTGTTCCCCTGACGAGTATTTTACCGAGAGCCCTGATTGTTATAAAATTAAGCCTAAAACAGACGATCAATATGGGCCCAAATCCCATGGTGATCGAGTGAACGTCGAGGGGGGAAGAAAGAGAGTTGTTGTGAAAAAAGCTATAAAGAATATAGCTCAGATGATGCATCATTTTGATCCACAGGCATGCTTTAACATCAATTTTTGGGATGGCGATGTAATACGTTTCGGAAATTTACCCAGGGTAACCTTACGCTTGAAAACCAAACGTTGCGCCAAAAGGATCATCGAAAAAGGTTTTTTAGGGTTTGGCGAGTCATATATGATGGGAGATCTGGAAGTAGATAACGACTTGAAGGAGCTTCTCCGCCTGGGATTAGCCATTAATTTTGAAGAGTATCATTTGCCTTTTTGGCAAAAATATCGATTTTTTATCCTTCCACTACTCAACCGAGATACGCTGCGGCGTACTCCCCAAAATATCTCTTACCATTATGACCGGGGCAATGAATTCTATGCACTCTATCTTGACAAAACCATGGCATACTCCTGCGCGTATTTTAAAAAGGAAGACGATTCTCTGGAACAGGCGCAATTAAATAAATACGAGCATATTTGTCGTAAACTTTTACTTAAACCCAACGAATCTCTGCTCGACATCGGCTGCGGCTGGGGCGGAATGCTTATCTATGCCACACAAAAATACGGGATAACCGGGGTTGGAAATACATTGTCGCAAAATCAGTACAAGTATGCCAACCGTATGATTAAGGAATTGGGGCTCCAGGATCAGATTAAGATTTTGTATCAGGATTACCGGCAATTAAGCGGAAAGTTCGATAAAGTGGTTTCCATCGGTATGTTTGAGCATGTGGGGAAAAAATTCATACCTATCTTTATCCAAAAAGTTTTGGATTTATTGAAAACCGGTGGGTTGGGTCTATTGCATACAATTGGGAAAGATACCCCGTCAACGGCTGATCCCTGGACATTTAATTATGTTTTTCCGGGAGCTTACCTTCCGACGCTCCACGAAATCACACACGGGATAGGGAAAACCGGTTTTTCCGTTCTAGATGTAGAAAACCTGCGATTGCACTATGCAAAAACACTTGAAAAATGGGCAGAAAATTACGAACGAAATGTAGCGAGAGTAAGGGAATTGTTTGATGACGCGTTTGTAAGGCAATGGCGACTATTTTTATACAGTGCAGCCGCCGGGTTTAAGTATGGTGAGTCTCGCTTGTTCCAGATTCTTTTTTCTAACGGATTGAACAATGCTTTGCCGATAACCCGAGCGCATGTGTATCATGATTCATCACCATAAGTGAATTGTGAGAAAATCGCTGCCGCTAAATTTCTAAATCTTTATTCATACTCGGTTTATGAAAAAGGTGAGAGGTTGAAAATCACACATTCTCCCTTTTTTTATCAGGCATTGTGGCGAACAGTTTAAAATAGATTTTAAAGTAGACTAAACCGGTCGAATTTGTTAATAACTTTTGTCGATATTGAAATGTGAGGATACTGAAAAATGTGGTTTTTCATCCTGAGCGAGCATCATATTTAGATTCAAAACTTAATAAAAGAATTCAATGTTGCATTTGAAAAAATTGTTCCCTTTTTTCGCATTTTTGATTTTCGGCAGCATTGCGGTGCTGTTGTGGCATAATCAAAACAGACACGAAAAAGAGCTTGTCCTGCGACACACGGAAACTTCTGCAGAGCAGATACGGATTCGTATCGAGGGTCTGATGAATGCTCGCATGGCGTCTCTTGAATTACTGGCTGAGCGATGGGTTGAAAGGGTTCCACCGGATTTCAGCCAGAAGCGTTTTTCTGAGTTTGCCGAAATGTTTTATTCCCATTATCCCGGCTTTATGGGAATCAACTGGATTGATCCTGCGGGCGTCGTTCGATGGGTTTTTCCGCAAAGCAGCAATGAACGTGTCATCGACAAACCGATCTTTGAACCTCGGGTTGCCCGGGTGCAAAAAAAAATTCAGATACTTCACACAGACCAAAGTATCGTAACCCCTTGTGCGGAGCTTATTCAGGGAGGACTCGGTTACAATACATTTTTGCCGCTGGTCTATGCCGGCAAGATTCAAGGTTATCTGAACGGTGTCTTCCAGGTTAAACGCATTGTGGATATTTGTCTGGCCAAGGACATCTTCGAGGATTTTTGGGTGCGCCTGTACGAAACGGATCGACTGGTTTACACGAATGAAAAACAGAGCGACGGCAAGCTGAAAAAAAATGGGTTACGGGTGCTTCGGAAGATTCAATTCCCCGGTAAAATATGGACGTTGGATCTTGTTCCAAAGGCTATCATTTACCCGTCGAGGACGGCCTGGAAGGTGATCGTTCTCGGTTTTGGCCTTCTCCTCTCAGCAACCCTCGCATTGCTCCTGCATCTTCTCCTTGAGCGCATGCAAATGTATCGGCAAGCCAGAGATCAGGCGCTTCAGGAAGTCAGCGAACGTAAACGCACGGAAAAGGCATTAATAGAAAATGAAAAAAAGTTAGAAGCCACCCTCGCTGAACTCGCTGACAAAAACACAGAGCTTGAAACCTTCGTGTATAGCGTTTCCCACGATCTAAAGACGCCGATTGTGACCATCGAGGGGTTTATCGGCGCACTTCGCGAAGACTTTGGGGATCTGATTGATGAAAAGGCTGAAAAATACCTTAATTACATGAGCGATGCTTCCCGAAAGATGGAGCTTTTAATCAACGACTTGCTGTATCTTTCCCGCATCGGGCGGTTGCCGGAGAGGAGATATGAGTTTTCATTTGACGATCTCATAAAAAAAGTTCTTAATACGCTTCAACCTCACATCGATGAAAGCGGTGTTACCTTAAACGTTGAAAAAGGTCTTCCCCTGATTTATGGTGAAATAGAACGACTGAGCCAGGTCATGGAAAACCTGTTGTCCAATGCCGTTAAATACATGGGCAAGGAGAATCCGGCGCCACGGATTGATGTGGGGGCCATAGAACAGGGCGGCCAAAAGGTGTTTTTCGTCCGGGACAACGGCATCGGTATCGAGAAAAATTATTATCAAAAGATTTTCGAGATTTTTCAACGGCTGCCATCCGGAAAAAAAATCGGAGAGGGGACGGGGGTTGGGCTGACAATTGTAAAGCGCATTGTCGAACATCATGGCGGCAAAGTCTGGCTGGAATCCGAGTTAGAGAAAGGGACCACGTTTTTCTTCACTTTAAAAGACAAGGAGACTTGAGCACATGGATTACGAACCTTCGGACATATTACTTGTGGAGGATGAGGCGGCGCATGCGGAACTTACCAAACGTGCGATTCGAAAGGCCGGAAACGCAAACCAGATCCACATTGTTCCCGATGGAGAGGAAGCATTTGACTATCTTTACAACCGTGGGAAATATGAAGATAAAGCCAAATATCCCATGCCGGGATTGATTTTGTTGGACATTAAGCTTCCCGGCATAGATGGCGTAGAGGTCCTGATAAAGATTAAGGAAGACCCTTTGCTAAAGCGAATTCCGGTGATCATGCTGACCACATCGGAACGGGAAGAGGATGTTCTCCGAGCCTACGAACATTATGCCAACAGCTACCTGACCAAACCTGTAGGATTCAAGGAGTTTGAGGAAAAGATCATGCAAATCGATTTCTACTGGATGATTCTGAATAAGCCGCCCATCTTAAAAGAATGAACCTGTTTCACACCTCGGAAGGAAAATATGAGGAGTTTTGACAGTGGCACCGTTGACGCTCGTAATCATTGAAGACGAGGAGGCCCATTTCAGCCTGATGAAGCGGGCCATCGGCAAAGAGTTCCCCCATGCCTCGGTGCTTCATTTCCAGGAAGCGAACCTATGCCTTGAACGGCTTAATAGCATCCTACCCACCGTTATCATAACAGACTACCTTCTACCCGGTATGAACGGCATCGAGTTTTTGGAGGCCTTAAGTCAAAAAGACAAAGATATCCCGGTGATTATGATCACGGGTCAGGGAGACGAGAATATCGCTGTCCGCGCCATGAAGTTGGGGGCCAAAGATTATTTGGTTAAGTCCGGCGGTCTTTTTGCGCTGCTGCCCAGTGTGATTGCGAAAGTGATGCGTGAAAAGAAAAGCGAAGATTTCCTGCGGGAAGCAGAAGAAAAATACCGCCTGGTAGTGGAAAATGCCGATGAAGGGATCGTGGTAATACAAGATGGGACACTCCGATTCTGCAATTCCAAGATGGCGGCGATTTTAGGCTGCACCGCAAAAGAGCTGATCTTCAAACCCTTTATCGATTTTGTCTGGCCGGACGACAAAAAGATGGTTGCCGAAAACTATGCCGACGGCCTCGACAGCAAAAAAGAGTCTAAAACATATGATTTTAGAATAGTTGACAAACACGGCGACATTAAATGGATGAGAAATAATAAGGTCGATATAAATTGGGAAAATCGGCCGGCCGCATTGAATTTTATAACCGACATCAACGATCTAAAGTGGGCTGCCGAGCAAATTCGCCACCTTTCTCAACTGCTGATGCAGGCTCAAGAACGGGAGCGTCAGATGATTTCCTATGAGCTGCATGACCGCATCGCCCAAAATCTGTCTACACTGAAAATCGGTAGTGACACGTTGTTGGACGGGCAAACAGCAATATCCAATGAGTTGAAAGACAAAATCTCAAAAAACTCTAAGCTCGTCGAACAGACCATCGCCGCCGTCAGGGATCTGGCCTATGATTTACGCCCCCCCAGTCTGGACGAAATGGGCATTGTGAAAGCCCTTGAGATATATTGTGAAGAGTTTTTAGAAAAAAGCGGTTTGAAAGTCGACTTTCAGTCCGCCGGCATGAAAGATTTAAAGATGGATTTTGACACCGAAATCCATCTTTATCGCCTGGCGCAGGAAGGTCTTAACAATATTCGCAAACATGCCGCTGCCGAACGGGCGACCATCAAACTGATCGGAGCCTCCCCGAATATCATTCTTCGCATCGAAGACAAGGGCAAAGGTTTTGACGTGCGGGCCAGGGATCGCGCATTAAACAATGAGAAGCGAATGGGGCTTCGAAGTATGCAAGAACGGGTCAACCTGCTTCAAGGCCGAATGACGATTGAATCCCGCCCGGGAAAGGGCACCACCATAGTAATGAACTTACCTATTAGGGTGCAAAATGGTAACCCCTAAAAAGAATATTATAATCATTGATGATCACCCGCTCTTTAGAGAAGGTCTTAAAACGATCATAAAGCGCAACAGCACGTATGAAGTGGCCGGGGAGGCGGGCACCGGGCGTCAAGGCCTTCAATTGGCCAAAACGCTCAAGCCTGACCTGGCTTTGGTGGATATGTCCCTGCCGGATCAAAGCGGCATCGAACTGACCAGAGATATTTTAAAAATTTCCCCCGAAACTCGGATCTTGATTGTCAGCATGCATTCCAAAATAGACTATATCGTTAAAGCCTTTCAGGCCGGAGCCGTCGGCTATGTGATCAAGGAATCGGCTGCCGATATGCTGTTGGACGGAATGGATCATGTCTTAAAAGGCGATTATTTTATGGACACTTCGGTTTCCCGGGAAGTAGTAAAAAAGCTTGCCGGGCTGCCGGCCAAGGAGACGGTTGCAAGCGGCTCCGACTACGACGCTCTGACCTCCCGGGAGCAGGAAGTCATGGCCCTGCTGGCCGAAGGGCTGTCGGTAAACCAGGTTTCCGATAAACTTTTCATTAGCCCCAAAACGGTTGAAAACCATCGCTCCAATATTATGCGCAAGTTAGGGTTGCACAGCACCTTTGAGTTGATACGCTATGCCGCCAAGTTAGGTCTTATCGATATAGACCTCTGGAAAGAATAACTTTTTCATCAACGTGCCCTCCTATGGCCAAAAATCTCCCTGCCACGCGGGAGAAACCCCTACCCGGGAAATTTCCTCATAAAAAATGAAGCCCTGCCCCTATGGACAAAAGGATTAAAGTCCGTCATAGATAATCACGCGTGGAATTCAATTGATGGCACCTCACCGCAGATGTTGCACCTGTTGTGCTTTCACGGAAAACAGCGTTGATTTCCGAATTTACATCGGAGGTTAGGTTGCCGGGCATTTTTTGACCAAATTATATAAAAATCTAATGGCAGCCGAACAAAACGATAGTTTAAACGACAATCTGCCTGATTTGAAACATTTGATTCGAAACATCCAGCGCATTGAAAACAACCCGGATTGTTTCGGCACGGCAGAAGAAGACTGTGACCGTCCGGACTGTGCCTGGCGTGAATATTGTTTTAACAAGAAAGCATAAAGATTCGGCTTAACCCGGGTCCCAAAACGTTCGGATAAGTTATGGATCATTTAAGATAAAAAAAATTGTGGAAGGAGGTATGGCATGTCAAAGGTCAAATCAAAACAGAAAATTGTTCGGCGGAAGGTGACGTTTTCACTTGAAGCAGCCCAGGCCCAAGAGGTCATTTTGACAGGAGATTTTAACAATTGGGATCCAAAAATCCATCCGATGAAAACTGACGGGAACGGTTTATGGAACAAGACGGTGATGCTCCCGCCGGGAAAATACGAGTACAAATTTTTAATTGACGGGGACTGGAAAGAAGATCCCCAAAATGCCCAGACGTGTCCAAACTGCTTCGGGAGTCAAAACAGTATTCTTAACTTATCCATACCATAAAAGGCCCTCCATTAAGGGGTGTAATAATGGCATTAAATTTCAGAATTTTTATCCATCGCAACCACGGCAACCTCCGGCTGAAACTTACGGGAGATTTCGACGGTTCATCTGCCTACGAACTAATCAACGTATTAAAGGAACATCACGGCAAGGTCGGAAAAGTTGTCATTAACACGGACGGCCTTGCTGCAATCCACCCTTTTGGCCAGGGTGTGTTTCAAAAAAATTGTTCGATCAAAAAACTATCCCGCGGTTTAACATTTACCGGAAAATATGGGGACACTATAACGCCGCAGGGGAGCAACTCTTGCTGATGATATTCGGTGTATTTTATGCCAAAGATAATGGATATGATATCAACGAGACTGGTTGATAGAGATATGATTTCCCTGGAAATCAATCGGCTTATCAAAGATGTGTCCAATGTAATCGGCCAAGAAAGGCATTTTGAATCGACCGGCCTAAAAGAGGCTCTAACACGCCTTGGATGGGAAGACCATATTCTGGATTACCGTACCCTGGAATTGATTTGTTTATTCCTTGAAGATGAAAGGGACATTGACATTTATAGGCCTACAGGAACTTAATTTTTTACTTTTCTATGCGCACGGGAGGCTACATCTCTTGCGCTTGGGAAGGGCGGTGTAGGCCGCCCTTCCCATGACATAACTTCCAATTGAAACCATTCAAGGTATAGAGATATAGGATTAGCAAATCATGAGCGGTCATTCAACCAACCCCCGCGTTCTGATTGTGACACCTGAGATCGCCTACCTTCCGGAAGGTATGGGTAATAATTCCAATGGCCTGAATGCCAAGGCAGGCGGGCTGGCAGATGTTTCGGCGGCGTTAATAAGTGCACTTTATCGTCAGGGTGCCGATGTTCATGTGGCCCTCCCGGACTACCGCTCCATATTCAACGGTCATTTGCCGCCACTCGTTAGAAGGGAACTGCGTACGATAAGCAGCAGCGTACCCGATGAAAGAATTCACCTGGCCCGGGACAGGGCTTTTTACTACCTGAATCATATCTATTCCGGTTATGAGATTGAAAACATAAAAGTTTCACTGGCGTTTCAGCGAGAGGTCATCAACCGGATCATTCCTCAAGTTCAGCCGGACCTTATCCACTGCAATGACTGGATGACCGGCCTGATTCCGGCCATGGCCAGACAATTGGGTATTCCCTGCCTGTTTACTGTTCACAATATCCATACTGTAAAAAGCACCCTTTCTGAAATTGAGGACCGGGGTATTGACAGCGCTTCGTTCTGGCAGCAGCTTTTTTTTGAATATTTCCCGTCCAGCTACGAAAAAACAAGGGACTCCATTCCTGTAGATTTTCTTTTAAGCGGGATCTTTTCAGCCCATTTTGTTAATACCGTCAGCCCGACCTTCCTTGCGGAAATGATCGAAGGCCGGTACGCTTTTGTAAAAAATTCCCTGAAGCGAGAACTGGCCAACAAAAACACGGCCGGATGCGCCCTCGGAATTTTAAACGCCCCCGACCCTTCCTATAATCCCTACACCGATGAGGCCCTGTTTTGCAAATATTCCGCAACCAACCATGTTTTTGGTAAAAAGGCCAATAAACTCGTCCTTCAGAAAGCCCTGGGTTTGGTCCGGAATACACAAGCCCCCATATTCTTTTGGCCTTCGCGTCTGGACCCGGTTCAAAAGGGCTGTCAGTTACTGACGGAAATCCTTTATAACGTCGTGCGCCGCTATTGGAATCAGAATTTGCAGATCGTTTTTGTCGCAGACGGGGAGTTTCAAAAGCATTTTAAAGACATCGTTCAATTCCACAATTTGTCCGACCGGGTCGCAATACACGGTTTCAACGAACACCTGGCCCGTCAGACTTACGGGGCTTCGGATTTTGTGTTGATGCCTTCACGTTTCGAACCATGCGGTCTTGCGCAGATGATCGGTGCTATCTACGGAGTTCTGCCGATAGCCCACGATATCGGGGGGATTCACGATACTATCACTCATTTGGACGTATCTAAAAATACCGGCAACGGATTTTTGTTCAACACATTCGATGCGGGCGGGTTATCCTGGGCGATCGATCAGGCCATGGGATTTTATATGATGCCACTTGCCAAAAGGAAACGGCAGATCAACCGCATAATGATGCAAAGCGCCGCTACATTTAATCATGGAGTTACAGCCGAGCACTACATTAATCTTTATGAAAAGATGCTGCAGCGACCCCTTGTCAATCCGGAGAATATTGCAGCCGGGAAAATGATGAAAAAAAATCTGCCCATAACACCCGAAATCCAATCCATCCAAACCTGGCAAAATTATCTTCACTATCAGGAATATTCAAAGCAGCAGGCGTATCTATGAATAACGGCGCACCGGGAATTCTGGTCACCGGAGCATCCGGTTTTATCGGCAGACACTTTGTGGCTGCCGTCAATGGGAAATTTCGTCTGTTCTGCCTGGCACGCCGGAGCCAAAAAGAAGTCGGCATCCCATACCAGGCCGGATAAAATTATTCCTGCGCATTATGGAAACCAGCGATAGATTACCCCGGTTCGCAATCTATAATGCCAGTCCGCAAGGGTGCGTTTCACATAATGAACTCTATCAAACCGCTGTAAAATATTATCATGGACATGATATTAAACCGTTTCAATTGCCGAAGCTTATAACTGCTTTATGTTTGATAATACAATTCTTTTTAAGCCGGCTTAGGGATAAGGAACCACTGGAACAACCATGGATGTGGAAATATGCTGATAAAAAGCTCCGTGTGGACGCTTCGGCGACATACACTGCTCTGGGTTGGAAGCCGAAACCTCGGTATCATATATTGCGGCGCTTATTGTTTCTAAACGAAAAAATGATCAGTCGTCCACAAGACTGGGCCTTGAAGATGTTTGCGTTGGTTCACTGCCAAACCAAATTAGCGGAGAAATAAAGTTCAAAGATTACGGTGTGTTGTTAACATTAGCCGCCCCGCAAGAATAAAACAATGTAACGCTTGGAAAGGAAGGGAACATGTATAAAAACATATTGGTTCCCGTAGACGGATCCAAAAGAGCCGAGGCAATATTACCGCATGTAGAGAATCTTGCACGATGTTTCCATACCAAAGTGATTTTCCTCATCGTTGAAGAACCGGCGCTTATGCTGGAATATGATGAGGTGATTGACATGTCAAAGTACCAAAAGGAGCGCAGTCAGAAAAAGAAGCACATAAAGGCATATCTTGCTTCCCTTAAAGCAGATTTTTACACCAAGGGAATCGAGGCTGAAACTCTCATCGGCCGTGGTCCGGTCGTAAAAGCGATTATCGATGCGGCCCAACGCGAAAATTCGGAACTGGTGGCCATGGCCAGCCACGGTCACAGCGGTCTGCCCAGGACGTTTTATGGGAGTATTGCCGCCGGGGTTTTGCAACGTATCGACCGCCCCCTGCTGCTTATTCGATCCCGGACCGTATAAGGATTGAACCTGGAAAGAAGGCCGAGCCGTCACCAACTCCCAAAGAGTTATAATATCATTTGCAATATGTAAAAATACCTGACAGGCAAGGCCGGTACTTTCCCAAAAACTTTCCCGGACACATGTCTTATTTTGCATTTGTTACAGCAGGTTATGTTCATCAACATTTTTTATCAATTTTGGCACATCTGTTGCTTATTAGCATAGTCAAGACAACGAGAAATCAATAAATTTGTGTGCGTATTTCACCATGTCCCTAATAAAATAAATCGATAACAAAAGTGTGCATAAGGAGGGTGCTGTGAAAGCAAATGCTGAAGGGACCAATTACATGCCGGGTTTTTATGGCAAGAAGCGGACGAGTCCTAGCGACTTGATCAACAATTACTACCGTGAGTGGGAAAAAAGACAGCTTGAGATGAAAAAGGAAAAACCCAAACCTAAGATGCCGCCCACCATTTGTTTTTCCCGCAAAATCGGCGTCGGCGCATTGGAAGTCGCAGACATTCTCGCAAAAAAAATAAATTACCGTATTTTTGACAGGGAAATTCTGGAACATATGGCCGGCGATGCAAAAGTGAGTGAAAAAACAGTTGCCCTTTTTGACGAGCTTTATCCCGGCAAATTGAGTGAGTTCGGGGCGTTGCTTTTCGGCGAGAAGTCTTTCATAAAGAGTGATTATGCCAGACATTTATTTAAAACGGTGTTGTCGCTTGCTTATCTGGAGC
>JACNIG010000082.1 GCA_014383215.1 Candidatus Desulfatibia vada
ATTTAACCGCCGTAGATATTTATGGCTTGAGCGAAGTGATCGGACCGGGGGTGGCCATCGAATGTTATGAAGCCAAAAACGGCCTGCATATATTTGAAGATCACTTTATACCCGAGATCATTGATCCGGCTACCGGAGAAGTTCTTGCGTACGGTGAGACGGGGGAGCTTGTTTTTACTTCCATAACCAAGGAAGCATTTCCCGTTATCCGCTACCGAAC
Source organism: Candidatus Desulfatibia vada (assembly GCA_014383215.1). Classification (GTDB taxonomy): domain Bacteria; phylum Desulfobacterota; class Desulfobacteria; order Desulfobacterales; family UBA11574; genus Desulfatibia_A; species Desulfatibia_A vada. The sequence goes on from JACNIG010000082.1 coordinate 221, forward strand.
GCGTGACATAACTTCATTAAATCCGGAGCCGTGTATCTGCGGCCGGACGCATATCCGCATGAACAGAGTCAGCGGCCGTACGGACGATATGCTCATTATTCGCGGTGTCAACGTGTTTCCGTCACAGATTGAAAGCGTTCTGATGGAAATGGATGATGTTGAACCTCACTATCAGCTTTTGGTTGACCGGGAGGGTACACTGGACACTCTCACTGTTATGGTGGAAGTCGGAGAACAATTATTTTCCGATGAAGTCAAGCATTTGCAGGATCTGGAACGAAAAATTTCAAAGAACATAAAAGACTATCTTGGTGTTTCCGCCAAGGTGAAACTCGTGGAGCCCAAGGCCATTGCCCGCAGCGAGGGCAAAGCCATACGGGTTATTGATAAGCGCGAGATGTAAATCTGGATACAGGATACTGGTTCCTGGATCTTGGAAGCCGGATTGTAAAAACCAATTATGTTTACGTGATGAAATCAGTATAGAGCCGATTGATACTTTTTAACATCAAGTATCCAGTAACAAGTATCCAGTAACAAGCAACAAGCAAAAGGAGGCAGCTATGCGAGCCGTACAGATTTCAGTCTTTTTGGAAAACAAGGCGGGGCGTCTGGCTGAAGTTACAGGCATTCTTGCTGAAGCCGATGTAAATATCAGGGCTCTGGCCCTGGCTGACACATCAGATTTTGGTGTGCTGCGTCTGATCGTAAATGACAATCAAAAAGCCGTTACGGCGCTTAAAAACCGGGGTTTTACCATAGGTGAGACCGATGTGGTCGCCGTAGAGGTGGAAGACAGGCCCGGAGGGTTGCATAGAATACTGGATATTTTGAACAAGGCCGGCGTTAATGTGGAATATATGTATGCCTTTGTTCAACAAAGCGGCAACAATGCGGTCATGATATTCAGGTTTGATAATTTTGATGAGGCCGTGAACATACTCCAAGCAAACAACTTAACGGTGATTAACGGAAGCAAAGTTTACACCCTGTAATCCGGGCCGGAACAGGCTGAAACAGGAAGATCTCCGGTTTTCAGCTTGGGGTTCAAATGAGATCCATTTGGCCCTGATTTCCGTTTTCAGCTTTTAGACATACCAGGCCAGATTATTTCTTTTGAACGGCCAGGAATAGCACTCACAGTGGCGCAAATTTTAAGTTTCATAAATGGTACAGTTAAAAAAGGAGGGAAACAGATGAGGTTAAAAAGAATTGCTATTTTCACCACGGTTTGCCTATTTGGCGTAGGATTTCTGATCAGCCCGGCACTTGCCTTTAAGATCGGGGCTGTTTTTTCCGTCACGGGTCGTACCTCTTTTCTGGGAGACCCTGAGAAGAAGACGGCTGAAATGCTGGTTGAAAAGATCAACAAGGCCGGCGGTATAAACGGAGAAAAACTGGAACTTATTGTTTATGACAGCGAAGGGGATGCCACCAAGGCCAACCTGGCCGTTAAAAAACTGATTACCCAGGATAAAGTTTGTGCGGTGATCGGCCCTTCATTGAGCGGGACATCCATGGCGGTTGTTCCGTTGGCGGAAAAATACAAAACGCCGCTTGTTTCCTGTGCTGCCAGTTATAAAATCGTCTGGGATGAAGAAAAGGGACAGGCGCGTAAATGGGTTTTCAAAACACCCCAGACTGATACCATGGCGGTCGAGGCTATTTATACCAGCTTAAAGAAAAAGGGGATTAGCAAGATAGCCGTTATGAGTGTTACCTCGGGATTTGGTGCCAGCGGCCGTTCCGAGCTGCTCAGGCTAGCTTCTGCAAATGGGATGACCATTGTTGCTGATGAGAAATACGGACCCAAGGATACCGACATGACAGCTCAGCTGACCAAGGTCAAAGGGCTGGCGCCCCAGGCCATCGTCAACTGGTCGGTCGGCCCAACCCAGGTGGTAGTGCTGCGGAATTGGAGAGACCTGGGCATGACAGACCTCACTTTTTATCAGAGCCATGGTTTTGGCAGCCGCAAAAACATCGAATTGGCCGCAGGGGCGGCTGAAGGCGTTTTCTGCCCACTGGGCGCGGTCAACGTTGCCGAACTTCTACCGGCAGACCATCCCCAAAAGGCTGTAACCATGCAGTATATGAAAGACTATCAAGCCAAGTACAATGAACCCCTGAGTTCTTTCGGAGGGCATGCCTGGGACGCCATTTACTTGTTGGCGGACGCCTTTAAAGCCGTTGGCTGCGACAAGGCTGCTATCCGTGATCATCTTGAAAAAACCAAGGGGTTTGTCGGCCAGCACGGTGTCTTTAACTATTCGCCGGACGACCATATAGGTTTGGACCATACTTCATTTCAAATGGTTGTGGTCAAAGATGGAGACTGGGCTCTGGCTGATTAAGATTGACCATATGGACTCGTAGTTAAGCTTTATGCTGCTAAAGAGGGTGGTGTTTTCACACCACCCTCACTTTTTATTATAAACGGAATATTAAATGGAAACAATTACGCCGGCCGGCCAGCTTTTTCAATATTTGATCACCGGTATTACCGTGGGCAGTATCTACGCCATGGTGGCCGTCGGTTTTAATATCATCTATAATGTGACCGAGATTATCAACTTTGCCCAGGGAGAGTTTGTGATGCTGGGGGGGTTGACTATGATCTCGCTTCATGTTGGTCTGGGATTACCCCTGATTGCGGCCTTTCCGGCGACTATAATCATAGTTACCCTGGTGGGAATGCTCCTGGACCGGCTGGCCATCAGCCCCATCCGCCGGCCCACGGTTTTGAGCCTGATTATTGCAACGATTGCGGCTTCCATTCTGCTCAAGGGCGCGGCCATGTTTATTTGGGGCAAGGACCCGTATGACCTCCCTGCCTTTTCCGGGCGTAATCCCATCAATTTTCTGGGGGCTGTTATCCAGCCCCAGTATTTCTGGGTCATCGGCTTTTTGATTATCACTGTTATCGTCCTGACGCTATTTTTTGAAAAAACTATTCTGGGAAAAGCCATGAGTGCCTGTGCCGACAACCCTGATGCCGCCAGTCTGGTGGGCATCAATGTCAAGCAGATGATTCTGCTCTCTTTTGCACTTTCCGCCGCCATCGGGGCTGTGGCTGGTATCGTCGTGACTCCCATATCCCTGATGGAATACGACCGCGGGGCCATGCTGGCGGTAAAGGGATTCGGCGCCGCCGTCCTGGGGGGATTGGGGAGTTTCCCGGGCGCAGTTATCGGCGGATTGATTCTGGGGGCCATCGAATCCTTGGGGGCCGGACTGATTTCCTCCGGGTATAAGGACGCCTTTGCGTTAATTGTGCTTATGTTCGTTTTATTTTATAAGCCCAGCGGAATCTTTGGTGATATAGAGGTCAGCAGGATCAAAAGGTTTTAGGCATGTTAAAAATAGGCAAGCTCCCCATCTCCACTTTCGCTTTCTTAATTATCATCTTTCCATGGGTTGCACGCCAAATTCCAGGCATTGAACACTACACCGATATCATGGTATTTGCCGGAATTTACAGCCTGATTACCATCGGCCTCAGCCTTTTGATGGGCTATGCCGGTCAGATATCGGTGGGACATGCAGCTTTTTATGGTATCGGCGCCTATGTGTCCGGGATTCTGACCGCCCGGTACGGCTTGAATCCCTGGATATGCATGCTGGCAGGTATATCAGTTACCGCTGCTGTCGCCCTTATGGTGGGTGCTCCTTGCCTAAAACTAAAAGGCCACTATCTTGCCATGGCAACCCTGGCATTCGGGATAATTGTTTTTATCGTTTTCAATGAAGAGACTGAGTGGACCGGTGGCCCGGACGGCATGAGCGGCATTCCGGGCCTGAGCATCTTTGGGTTTTATTTTGACTCAGTTGAAAAGTACTTTTACCTTGTCTGGGGTTTTGTTTTTGCCGCATTTATTTTTAGCGTTAATATAATCCAGTCAGGCGCGGGACGTGCCTTAAGGGCGATTCATTCCAGTGAGACGGCCGCCAATGCCATGGGAGTTGATGTCTCCGGCTACAAAATATTGGTTTTTGTTTACTCGGCAGTGTTGGCATCATTGGCAGGCAGTCTTTATGCCCATTATCTTAATTTCATCAATCCAGCCACATTTGACCTTTTCTTTTCCATCAAGCTTTTAATCATGATTTCCCTGGGCGGGATGCATAGTCTCTGGGGTGCCGTCATTGGAGCCGGTATTATTACCTTTTTGAATTATGAGTGGCTGCATTATTTTGAAGAGTTTGAGGTGATTGTCTATGGTGCCATATTGCTTGTGGTCGTAATTTTTTTGCCGGATGGACTGGCGGGTATACCGGATATGCTGAAGAAACGGCTCGGGAAACATTAGTCCCATGAATGATATCAGCAATGAAAATATTCTGGAAGTGGACAAGGTGGTCAAGGCGTTTGGCGGGTTGATGGCACTCTTTAAACCCGATTTTTCGGTGAAAAGGGGCATCATCAAGGCTATTATCGGCCCCAACGGAGCCGGCAAAACCACGCTGTTCAACGTCATTACGGGCTTTTATTCTCCAACCGAGGGGACGGTCAGGTTTAAGGGGCAACCGATCAGCAGCCTTAAAACCCACGAGATTGCAGACAGAGGTATTTCCAGAACTTTTCAAACGATTGAGCTGTTTGGTAATATGTCGGTTCTTGAAAATGTTATGCTGGGCTGCCATACCCGGGTGCGGGCGTCTTTTATGGCTGCGGGGTTTTGCTTGCCGGGGGCCAGACGAAAAGAAAAAGAGATTCAGGAAAGAGCCATGAAAATCTTGAGGTTCATCGGCATGGCGGACAAGTGTAATGATCCGGCTGACAACCTGCCGCTGGGTGAGCAGAAGATCTTAGAGATCGGGCGGGCGCTTGCCAGTGAACCGGAACTGGTCTGCCTGGACGAGCCCGCAGCCGGGCTCAACGAGACTGAAACTTACGTGGCATCTTCTCTGATCAAGGCTATTAATGCCAAAGGGGTAACGGTTTTACTGGTGGAACATGATATGAAGGTGGTCATGAATGTCTCGGATGAGATCGTGGTGCTGAATTACGGCCAGAAAATTGCAGAAGGACCGCCGGAAGAGATCCGCAATAATCCCAAGGTCATTGAGGCCTATTTAGGCGGAGGAACCTAATATGCTTAGCATTGAGGGGCTCAGGACCTCTTACGGCAGTATTCGGGTTCTTAAAGGTGTTTCGATTCAGATACCCAAAGGAAAAGTAGTTTCCATCATCGGCGCCAACGGTGCCGGCAAATCAACCCTGCTAAAAAACATATCCGGCCTTGTTAAAGCACAGGAGGGTCGTATTGTATACAAAGGGAAAGATATTGCCGGCATGCCGGCCCACCGGATCGTGGGTTTAGGGATATCCCAGGTACCGGAAGGCAGACAACTATTTGCCCATCTGACGGTTTTGGATAATATCCGCCTGGGGGCTTATCATTATTTTAAACGCAAAAACCGCGATGAGATCAACGGGAGAATCGAGCAAATTTATCATATTTTCCCCATTTTGGAAAAGCGCTCCAAACAGATTGCCGGTACACTTTCCGGCGGTGAGCAGCAGATGCTGGCCATTGCCCGTGCCTTGATGGGCCGGCCTGAACTGCTCCTTTTAGACGAGCCTTCCATGGGCATTGCCCCCTTGATAGTACGTGAAATATTTAATGTAATTAGCAAACTGAACGCGTCCGGCACCACGGTACTGCTTGTGGAACAGAACGCTAAGGCCGCCCTCAAAGTGGCTAACCATTGCTATGTACTTGAAAGGGGTGAGGTCGTCCTCGAGGGTTTGGCCGCAGAGCTTCTGGATAATCCCAAGGTAAAAGAGGTTTACCTGGGAGGATAAAATCGCTTTTGTAGTTTAAAGAGTGCAACATTGCCGCCGATTTAACGTAGCGAAGCGAAAATTTATCCGCCTCTGGAGGACCCGCTAATCGGGGCTCCGGTCCTGTCATTTCCTTGAAGGGCGATATGAATACCGCTATGGCGGTGTGGCCTGATATTTTTAGATGGTGTGATGCTTTGATGAATCATGAGAAGACGTGGAAGCCATCCCAAATATCGGGCCACGGGCAGCGTTTTCGTAGCCGATCGGCATATCGCCCTTCAAGAAAACAACAGGACCTCCGTAATGCAGCCATCATTGAGAAGTGATCAGCAAGAAAAACTGATTACTGATAACCGACAACTGATCACTGACATTTGTTCTTGCTTATTAGGTTATGATTTGACAACAAAAGGTTAATTGTCTATATTTACTTGAAACTGATTGCAAATAATGAACTCCGAAAAAACAGAAAATAATCAGACAAGTTCTAAGGATAAAAACAAGACGGTTATTCAATTGATTTGGGGTGTTGCACTTGTTTTGGCAGGCATTGGAGTCTTTTTCAGGATACCCCAGGTAATGCCTCAGATTGCAAAGATCGAACACTTTTCCGGGGTTATGTTTTTCATACGCTTTTGCTTCTACTTGATAGGTATTCTGCTGATCGGTGGTGGATCGAAAAAAATATATAGTTATTACAGTAAGTAAAGTCTCGCAAGGCGGCAACGGGTCAGGCCTTAAAGCTTGACGGTCTTTTAACAGTAAAATTAATATAGCGCAGGTAATTAATATGTTACAGGATGCTAAAGCTCCCAATAATAAAGCAGCAAGTGAGCAGCAGCTTAAATCCGAAGTAGAGTACCGCAAAAATCTTCAAGAGATCTGCAACAAGATATATGCTGCTTCAAATCTGGATGGGATTCTGGTTGATCTCAAGGACGAAATCACCGGTCTTTTTGAGTGTGACAGACTTACCGTTTATGTGGTCGACGGAAAAAAGCGGGAGCTTGTCTCTAGATTTAAATCCGGTGACGAGGTGGCCGAGATCCGCATTCCCGTGTCAAACAGCAGTATTTCAGGATGCAGTGCTTTCAAGCAGAAGCTCATCAATATCAAAGACGTTTATGATGATAAAGAAGTAGCGTCCATTGATCCTGATCTTAAATTTGATAAAAGCTGGGATCAAAAAACCGGTTATGTCACCAAACAGGTTTTGGTTGTTCCCATCATCTTCAAAAAGTTTCTGCTGGGTGCCATTCAGCTTATCAACCGCACCGACGGCAGTACCTTTACAGAGCTTGATGGGGAATCGGTCACCGAGTTGGCCAAGATACTGGGGATTGCGCTGTATAACCAGAAGCGTATGGCAAAAACCCGGCCCACCAAGTTCGATTATTTGCTGGAAAATAATATTCTGACCCAGAAAGAGATCGATAAGGCCATCGCCGATGCGCGCCAGCGTAAAGAACCGATCGAAAATGTCCTGATGAATGAGCTTAAAATATCGAAAAAAGATATCGGCCAATCTTTGAGCAAATTTTGTAAAGTACCGTTTGTGGAGTTTAACAAAAACGCACCGATTCCCGGTGACCTGCTTGCCGGTCTGAAAATACCTTTCATGCGCAAAAATGCCTGGGTCCCGTTGAAATCCGAGGATGATAAAATTGTTATCGCCATTGACAACCCCAATGATTTGCAGAGGATTGATTCAATCAAGGCGCTCTTTGCAGGCAAACAACTGGCCTTCAATGTGTGCTTGAAAGACGACATCCTGGAATATATCGGTCTCTTTACTACGGATGAAAAAGAGATGGCTTCCATGGATGATATTATGGCCCAGCTTGCGGCTGAAGACGACGAGATCGAAGAGGCCCAATCTTCCCTGGGCGAAGAGGACAGCGCCGTGGTTCAGCTGGTCAACAAAGTTATCATCGACGCCCATAACCGGGGCACATCCGATATCCACATCGAGCCCTATCCCGGCAAACAGAACACCCAGGTACGGATAAGGGTGGACGGTGCCTGCCAGATGTACCAGACGCTGCCTTATCAATACCGCAATGCCATTGTGTCGCGTCTTAAGATCATGGCCGATCTGGATATCGCCGAACGCCGCAAGCCCCAGGACGGCAAAATCAAGTTTAAAAAATACGGCGGTTTGGACATCGAACTTCGAGTGGCAACGGTCCCGACGCAAGGGGGCATGGAGGATGTGGTCATGCGTATCCTGGCGGCCGGTGAACCGATTCCCCTTGCTAATCTCGGTTTGGAAGGAACAAATTTCGATAATTTTGTCAGTATCATTACCCAGCCGTATGGCATCATCTTTGTGTGCGGTCCCACCGGTTCGGGTAAAACAACTTCCCTGCATTCGGCCTTAGGATACATCAATAAGGTCGAAACCAAAATCTGGACCGCTGAAGATCCGGTGGAAATCACCCAGAAAGGTCTGCGCCAGGTGCAGGTCCAGTCCAAAATCGGATTTGATTTTTCTGCTGCCATGCGGGCTTTTTTAAGGGCGGACCCCGATGTGATTATGGTCGGTGAGATGCGTGACAAGGAAACGACCTCCATCGGCATCGAGGCCTCCTTAACCGGTCACCTGGTTTTTTCCACCCTGCATACCAACAGTGCTCCTGAAAGTATCACCCGTCTGCTCGATATGGGCATGGACCCTTTTAATTTTTCGGATGCCATTCTGGGTATCCTGGCTCAGCGGCTGGGCCGGACTCTGTGTAAAAACTGCAAGGAGCCCTTTCACCCGACCCAAGAAGAGTATGATGAGTTGATCCGGGAGTTTGGCGGTGTAGAACAGTGGGAAAAATTTGTTAATATTCCTTACACCGGCGATCTGAACTTAAATAAGCCGGTGGGCTGCGGCAAGTGCAACAACAGCGGGTATTCCGGCCGGGCCGGCATCCATGAGCTTTTGATGGGAACCGATGATCAGAAAAAGCTGGTCCAGGTCTCCAGGCCGATGGCGGAAATAAAGGCGCAGGCATTAGCTGACGGCATGACAACCCTTAAGCAGGACGGCATTAGAAAAATCTTTAAGGGTAACATTGATCTTGTTAATGTCAGGAAGGTTTGTATCGAATAATCTATGCCGTTGTACGGGTTTTTAGGGTGGAGTCCATAAATTTTTTAAGCTGTTTCCGGTAATAGGAACGGTCGCCTGTGACCAAATCAAGGGCCCTCATTGCGGCAGCTACCGCTGCTTCAAACTTTCCGTTAACATAGTAACTTTCGGCCAGTGTATCCAATATATGCGGAGCTTTTTCAAGGGCCGCAGCTTTTTGGGCCAGACCGAGTGCACGCCGCGGGCGGCGGAAGCTTTTGTCTTCACAGGTTGCCAGAAGCCATGCAAGGTTGTTTAGCGCTTTGGGGTTATGCGGCTCAAGCATGATCGATTGTTCATAGGCTTCAATGGTTTGGGCATAGTTCTGTCTGCTGTAATATATATCTCCCAAGGTGCTGTAAAGATCTGCATTGTCAGGGGTCTTTTCAAGCTCTCTTTTAATAACCGTTTCAAAAAAATACTGGTTCAACTGCCTGCCGGTTTCGCTGTAATTTAATTGATATCCCACAGCGCCTATTAGAATTATTCCTGTCATATAAACGGCCATGCTTTTTTTTATTTTCCAGTCATGACGGCCTATCCAGCTTTTATCCGTTTCACATTTTTTCAGATAATCTATCCGTTTTGTAATGCTGAAGTGATGCCAGTTGGGCCGGTCCGGCGGTTGTCCGCTGGTTACCGCTATTTTTTCAAGGGTCGAGATCAGCGGTTTGGCGCTGTCGAAAAGGGTGTAAACGTAGGTGTCGGCCTGGCGTTCGAAATTTCGCATAAAATATCCGAAAATAAAGCGAAAATAGACCAGAAAGATCACGATAGTGACAATGCTGAAGATTGACGAGGTCAACGCAGTCTGATTCAGACCAATACGGCCGATAAACCTGTACAGCGGTTCGGCATAAAGAACCCCATAGATTAAAAGGTCAAAGGTGGCATATGAGACCAGCATGTAGCCGACAAAAAATACCAGATAAAACAGCAGATGATTTTTTTTAATGTGTCCGACTTCGTGGGCGATGACGGCATCAATTTCGTCCGGTTCCAGAAAACGGATGAAGGCACCGGTGACAAGAATATAACGGAATTTTTTGACAAGGCCCATCACACCGGCTGTAATCATGCGTCCGCCGAATATGGGCCAGTAGAGAATGTTGGCATATTCCATACCTGCCTGTCGACACACGTTTTCGATCCGTGTTCGAACATCGCCGGCCTCAAGAGGTTTGCATCTCCAGAATTTCTGGATCATCAGCGGGCCTATCATGGCAACAGCAACAAGGAAAACAAGAAAATAGAGCACCTGGCCTTCGGTGGTTGCCAGCATTTGTTTCGGCAGCTTAAATGGCAGGACGTTGATGATGTCGGCAATTCCTGAAAGCAGCAGCCAGGGCAGAAGTATTGGAACGGAAAATGAAATGTTGGACAGAATGTAAGACTCTCTTGGCAATCCGGTGGCATAAAGGGCATTATAAGGACTATGTGCAAAGGCCCATACAATTGCCAGGTAGAACACAAAAAGTCCTAAAAAGAGAAGTGCCTGCAAAGTAGGAATAATGGACAAAAAAGGTATGTTTGAAACAAACGATACCAGGTTCAGGCCATATATATCTAAAGAAAAAAGCACGATAGCCATCACTGACTGTCGGGTCAAGGCGGCATGGAATTTATGATCGAGCTTTGCAAAGCTTTCCTTTGAGACCTGTTTTTCAATTCGTTGAAACTGAAGCCAGGTAATCACGGCAAAAATGACAGTTAGGAGAATAAACAGAAAAAGGGTTTCCAGAGCCGTGAAATTCGTATCTTCGGAGGGCTGGTAAGTACTGTAGATCAGAAGCACGATGATGAAATATATAAAATTTCCAAACATAACTTTGTCAATTGGTTAAATAGTACAGCAGTCGGGGAGTTTTTCCCCATAATGCTTTGTTAATTAGCGAAATGGATGATCAGATTTT
>JACNIG010000263.1 GCA_014383215.1 Candidatus Desulfatibia vada
AGGATACTTGTAGATTTTCATAGGGCTAAATTCCATTCATAAAATCGCTGCGCGATTTTATATAACGTCCCGCTGAAGCGGAACTCAAAAAAAGAAATTCCTGACAATTTTCAATTAAGCTTTTTTGCTCAATTAGAGTATTAGATAAGGATTTATGCCAAGAGCAGGCTATTTGTCAACACAAGGCAACGATTTCATGAAACAAATAGATACGCCGTAAAATTCAGATTGACATATTTGGGCCCAATCTGTACTAATACCTCTTTTTATAAATCAACAGGTCAAAAGATTAATAAACGTCCTGGAGGAACCCATGAATGGAAATAGAGTTTATAACTTCAACGCCGGACCGGCAGCTCTTCCCTTGGAAGTTCTTGAAGAAATCAAAGATTCTTTTTTAAATTACGCCGGATCAGGTATGTCGATTATTGAAATAAGCCATCGTTCCAAATGGTTTGACGACATCATCAACGATGCTGTCGCCCGCACAAAGCAGCTGTTAAAACTGGACGACAAATTCAAGGTTCTGTTTATTCAGGGCGGCGCCAGTATGCAGTTCTGCATGATTCCCATGAACTTTCTGAGGGACGGTGAAACGGCCGACTATGTCAATACCGGAACATGGTCCACCAAAGCTATTAAAGAAGCCCAGATTCTGGGCAAGACCATCAACGTTGCGGCCTCTTCCGAAGACCGCAATTTTTCCTATATTCCGAAAGAGATTCGATTCAATCCGGATGCGGTCTTTGCCCACATTACATCCAACAACACCATCAAGGGAACGCAATTTGCATCTTTTCCGGAGACTAACGGTCTGCCGCTGATCGGTGATATGTCGTCGGACATTATGAGCAGACCCTTTGATGTTGATAAATTCGGTCTTATATATGCCGGCGCTCAAAAAAATATCGGCCCTGCCGGTGTATGTATGGTTATTATCCGGGAGGATATGCTCAAAAAGATTCCGGATGAGCTGCCGTCAATGCTAAAGTATACAACATATGCCGACAAGAACTCCATGTATAATACGCCGCCCTGTTTTGCCGTGTACACGATTCAACTTGTCTTGAAATGGCTGCAAGAAACCATCGGCGGCCTTGACAAGATGGACGCAATCAATCGTAAGCAGGCAAAAACTCTCTATGATGCCTTTGATTCCAGCGATTTTTACCAAGGCACGGCCGAACCCGACAGTCGTTCATTGATGAACGTCACCTTCCGGCTCCCGGATGAAGACCTCGAAAGACGGTTTATTGAAGAGGCTGCGGAAAACGGGTTCGGCGGTCTCAAGGGGCATCGGTCTGTCGGCGGCTGCCGGGCATCGATATACAATGCTACAACCATGGCGGCGGTTGAAGCCCTGGCCGATTTTATGAAGAGCTTCGAACAGAAAAATGGCTAGCCCGCATTTCTCATTATGAATTTATCTTTGTGCACCGCTCGCTTCGCTTGAGTCGCAAAGGCCGCAGAGTTAAATATTATTTCTTTTGCCGTTGAGGGGACGGCAAAAGAAAATAGCTCGAGCTTTATAAAAGCAATATTTGTTGGAATACAAGTAGTTATTTCTTTGTCCCACAGGGATGCATGTATTTGCTTTCCGCCCTCTCAGCGGAAAGCAAAAAAGAAACAACTTCTTTGCGACCTCTGCGTCTCAGCGGTGATTATAAATTATCCCATTATAATACGATACAGTAGTTAAGAATACGTGTACTTAGTGGCTGAAGAATTTGCGATTTAAAAATATTTGAAGTTCTGGTTCTCCTGTGTTATTTACAAAGGTAATTTATTTTCAACTTTTCTGTTGACTTAGATAGCTGTAGGAGTTGTGATGCACCAAAATGGGATTCATTTTTTAACGCAAAATTATTCCTACCCTACCGTCATACTGTGCCCAAGGAGATAAACAATGGATGTTACCCTCATCAATCCTTTTCTTAATGCAACTTTAAAGGTTCTTGAAACAATGGCGTTTGTTAAAGTGGAAGCAGAAAAACCTTATCTGAAAAAAGATAATGTTGCCCAGGGAGATGTTTCAGGTATCGTTGGTATTACCGGAGCAGCAAAAGGGACTATTTCGATTACATTTGGTGAGGTTTGTATTTTAAAGATTGTTTCCAATATGTTCGGGGAGGAAATGCAGGAAATAAATCATGAAATTACAGATGCTGTGGGTGAATTGACCAATATGATATCCGGCCAGGCCAGGCAAGAAATTGAAACAAAAGGCAAAATATTACACGGCGCCATTCCCACAGTGATTACCGGCAAAAACCATAAACTCATATCCATGACCAAAGGCCCCAAAATTGCCATCCCTTTTAAAACCGCTGCCGGAAATTTTACAGTTGAGGTGTGTTTAGAAGAGTAGACTTACTTTGGTCCTGAAAACCCTGGTCCTCTGGGCCGGGGTTGATGAAGTGTTTGCCCAGTTCCGATTTGATTTCGCTGAAAAGGTATCTTGTTCGCGGAAACTTTTTGCCTTCTTCCTTCGCTTTTTCGTTTAACTCAAGGATCTCTGAAATATTCATTTCGATTTCCCTTTAGAACAGCGCCTTTTAGACATCTTTTTGACAGAAAGCATATCATTTTGTCAAATAATTGTCCGAAAAGAAGAACAAGCTTCCTGTCAACTCCTAAATAATGTCCGTTCACAAATGGTAGATTTTTATTTTATCTGACCCCCTCAAAATGGGTAAATGTTTCCAATCCCACCCATTTATTAATATTTTTTAATACCCCGCCTACTTGTTGCGGGGAGCTTTATTCCGTAACTTTTTGGTGGTTTACTGTCGGAGATTTCATGAAAAATTATAAGCATATATTTTTGTTTTGCACGTTGCTGGTAGTTCTTACGGGCATATTTATCCCTCCAGGGGTGGAGGGGATAAGCATCAAAAAAGAGGAAGAATTATCCCGCGAATTTTTATCTGTTGTTTTCAGATATTACAAAGTGATTGATGCGCCGATAATTGTGAACTACATAAATGATCTCGGCCAAAAAATTGTTTCGGCCTTTCCTCCGCAGCCGTTTAAATACCATTTTTATGTAATAGAAGAGGACAGCTTAAATGCGTTTGCCAGTCCGGCAGGCCATATTTTTGTCAACAGTGGATTGATACAGGCTATGGAAAACGAGGAAGAATTGGCAGGGGTAATTTCCCATGAAATTGCGCATGCGTCTCTTCGGCATATATCCAAAAAAATCGAACGGTCAAAAAAAACATCAAAGGCAACCATGGCCGGTATGGCCGCCGGTATACTGCTCGCAATCGGTGGGGCCGGTGATGCTGCCGGTGCCGTCATCATGGGTTCAGCTGCAGCTGGCCAGACCGCTGCGCTCGCTTACAGCCGCGATGACGAGGCTGAAGCGGATCAGGTTGGGCTCAAGTATCTGAACCGCGCGGGCTACAGCGCTGAAGGGCTGCTTGTGGTGATGAAAAAGATGCGAGGCAAGGAGTGGTTCGATTCAAGCATAATCCCGACCTATATGCGAACTCACCCGGCTCCGGAAGAGCGAATGGTAAATATTGACATTTGAATAGCAAAGCAAAAGCGGGTTCAAACCGACTTCGATCCTTACCCTTTTCAAAGAGCGCGCACATGGCTGGTTGCTTCCTACGGGGATCAACAAGCAGCCTTGACACAGTTTCAAGCCGATGTTGCCAAACACCGGAAAAATCCCCTGGCGCACTACGGTTACAGTCTAAGCTTGGCAAGGAACGGCAATTACGATGATGCCATAGATCAAATGAGGATGGCGCTTGAAATCAATGCCTTTGAGCCGTATTTTGTCATAGATCTCGGGCGCACCTATTTTTTGGCAAGGCGATATCCGGAAGCATTAAATATTCTGGTTTCGTTGGAAAGTCTGGCCCCAAACCATCCGCGAAGGCTTTACTATCTCGGTCGCACGCAAATGGAAATGGGACGCTATCAGGACGCTATCGATGCATTTGAGAAGACCATTCGCTTGTATCCTGAGTATACTTCGGCATATCATTACCTTGGCATGAGTTATGGAAAGATGGGCAAGTTGAGTTACGCCCATTATTACCTGGGTATCTATAACAAAAGAATTGTAAATTTAAAAAACGCCGACTTTCACTTGCAAAAGGCGTTAGCAATGATGAACGAACCGGTAAAAAGGGACGAAATCGAGAAAATGCTGGGTGAAGTACATCTCAAAAGAGCAAAATTACGGAAAGGGTCAAGTCATTAAGTCCGGCAAGCGATGAAACCGGCCACCATCATCCTTTTGGGTTTTGCGGTTGTGCCGAATTTTGAGACAGACAAGATGCAAGCTACCTCACACGTATAGCGGGGTGGTCATTGACTATGCCGCCAGCATAAGCCGCGCTTCCACAATGTCCCAAGGCACTTCTATTTTATTGTCTTTTGTTTTACCAATCAGCCCGATACGTTCCAACCGACGAACATCTGTATGGACATTTTTGTAATCACGCCCCAGTTCATTCGCTAAAGCACGTATGCTCATGGGACCGTTGGTGCGCAGTATCTTCAGCAATACCCACCGTCCTGTAGTGAGTGCCTTAAGAAGTGTCTCCAGGTTTTCAAAATACAGCCGATGTTCGGCCTCAATCTTCTGATCGCGTTCGGCGCGCTTCCAAGCGTCAATAAAACCTTTGGCAGTGCTTGTGTCATCGCCAACCCCGATTTGAATTTGTTTCTTCATTTTTTATTCTTTCCTTGTTTTTTGAATATCATTAAGGAAATCTGCTACCAGGGTTTCCACACCTCTAAACTGATAGGGCTCTTCTTTTCCTTTAATGTGTCTGTGATCGCCTTTCCCCGACTCGTTGTCGTAACGAACGATGCAGGTTCCATCATCAAGTCCGTAATAAAGGCGGTACTTCAATCCATAAGGTCTATCTGAAGACTTTTTGGGAAGTTGCCAGAGAACCATCTCCCGAACAGCACCATCAGCATAGATAAATTTCTCATGATAGATTAACTTGGCCTTCATATGGCCTAGCGTACCATATGGCAAAGCAAAAGTAAACACTGCTCACATTTATTTTCTGACAAGTATATTTAAGGGACAATTTTTTTTAACAGGCTCATGACGCCTATGAATCGTTTATGGAAGCAATCGGCTGCGGCCTAAACTATACCTGATTCGGTTTGGCTCATTTTTTCCGCAAGGCGCACAAAATACCGGCGGTTCGGTTTTAAGCCACTCTGATCTATACTGTCCGGCCACTCATACAGCCTGTCCGGAATTTTAAAGCGAGGAAGATATTTTTCCAAAAAAGGGGTGATTTCTTCAATATCTATCTTCTGTTTTGGTCTTAGCTTGACAAAGGCAATCGGTCTGTGCCCGTATTTATCACTTTTAACCGGTACAACCATGGCATCTTCAATGGCAGGCAACCGCACTAAAACTCCTTCAATTTCTTCAGGTTGAATATTCTCTCCGCCGGAAATAAACATGTTATCCTTGCGTCCCGTGACGGTAAGATAGCCGTCTTGATCGATCTCCCCCAGGTCGGAAGTGCCAAACCAGCCGTCTGCATCAAAAGGTGTTATCAAAGCATACTTTTCGACATACCCCTTAAAGCGGGTCTTTCCGCGAACAAGGATTTCTCTTTCTTTAGATATTTTAATCTCTCGATGCGCCAATATTCGGCCGGAGGTAAACAGCTTTTCCGGCGCATCGTCTAAAGCGGTTGTGGTTACTTGGGAAGCCATTTCAGTCAAACCGTAGGTGGTGTATAAATTCAGGCCTTTTTGCTTGGCCTGGACGATCAATGTTTGTGGAATGGAGCTTCCCCCCAGCAAAATACTCCTCAGACAGTTTGCTGTTTTATCTGCAACGGTTTCTTCCAAGAGGTTTTTTAACTGGGTAGGTACCAGCGAAACATGGGTTACTTTGTGACGCTCGATTGCCTTGGCCGGCAGAGCATTTGCGGTCGGAACAACCACCGCCGCTCCGGATAATAGAGCACGAAACAAGATGCCCATACCGCCGACATGGTATAGCGGAAGCGACAGCAGCCAGCGGTCACCCGGCCCCAGGGGCATATTCTCATTGGCACCCAGGGCGCTGTAATAATGATGGGCAAATGTATGTAACACCGCTTTGGGAACAGAGCTGCTTCCGGATGTGAACATAATGGCGGCATCCTGATCTAATTCGAATTCGGGCGGCTTTTTTCCGTTCGTTGAAATCTTCGGATGATTCCATAAAGGGGGCAACTCGATATTTGTACATTTATCTGAGTCCGATTTGTAATACGGGCCGGTGACAATTTTCGTGCAGTCAATTTTATCCAGCATGGCCGCGATGGTTTTTTTCGGAAAACGCGGGCTGACGGGGCAGGCTATTGCGCCGATTTGAAAGAGGGCCATCAACAACAGGATATATTCGATAGAATTATTGGCAATGATTCCCAGGCGATCGTTTGGGTTTATCCCCCTTTGAGCTAAATTGCCGGCCGCTACGTTAACCAGCCGGAAGAACTCTGCATACGTGATTGCCCTGTCATCCCCGATCAGGGCCGGATGATCACCATACTTTTCGGCGGTGCTCTGCAAGGGGAAAGGAATCCTTTTCATTAGTCCTCTATATAAACTTAGATCTTAAAACTAGCATCAACCTTTTTATGGCACATTAAAGGCATCGACCCGCAGATACTGGATACTGGTTTCTGGATGCTTGATAAAAAAAGTGCTGAAAAAATATCCAGTATCCAGCATCAGGCATCCAGCATCTCTTTGCCCCCGGCAACCGAATCAGGATAGTGGGAACCTGTCGGTTTAAAACTAAGCTTCGCTATGCGAATTCTTCTAAAAGTTCCATTTTGATGTTGTTCATCAGGTTGGCATCATCGGCAAGCACAATCTTTCCAGCCTGAACCCGCATGGGCGGTTCCAATAAATCGTCTGCCAGCCAATCAAGAGTGTCAAGTCCCGCCGGCGTGCGGCCTCCGTCTATCACCGCCGCCATGGAAGCCAGCGTAGCTATTCCCAGGGAGCTCTCAAACGCTGAACTGATTACCGGCGTTATGCCCTTGTCTTGGGCCGCCCGGGCAAAGTGCAGCGCCTGTTCAAATCCCAGCAGGGTCGGCTTTATAACAATGGCTTTTAAGGCAGGCCCCAGCGGCAAATCTGTGGGAGATATTTCCAGCAAAGATTCATCGAGAGCCACCGGCAGGGGCGCCGAAGAATCTTTGATCAGTTTTTTTAATTGATAAAAGCTTTGCAGCGGCTCTTCAATATAGTCGACGTTAAACTGCACCGCACGCTGCATAAATTTCAGCCCGCCGTCAAGGTCCCAGGTGCGGTTGGCGTCGAGTCTTAAGAGGGTATCCTGACCGATTATGTTTCTGACACCGGCGACAATCTCGATATCTTCATCAAGGGATAATCGTCCCACTTTCAGCTTGAATGCTCGATATCCTTTTCCAAGCAGTGCATTTGCCTTTGCTTCTATTTGCTCCCTGGTGCCACTTAAAAGTGCGTTGACGGCAACCGTCGATCCTGCGTTTTCATCAAGCAATCGATGCAGACCCATCTGTTTGGACACGGTCAGCAAATTCAGCACCGCCGATTCGAGACCGAATCTCACCGAGGCTGAGAGATTAAATCCGCCCAACCAGTCTTCAAGGCCGCCGTTGAGCAGTTCAAGATTCGGCGGGATTGTACCTGCGGTTATTGCTGATGGCAGCAGTGCCAGTTCTCGGCCCGCCTGCTCTATGGTTTCACGGCTGAAACCGGATAGAGGAGATATCTCTCCCCAGCCGCAATGGCCGCTTTCATCAGCTATGCGCATAACGAATCCCTCTCGAAGCTTTAAGATGTGGTTTTTTAGCGCCAGGGGTCGGTTAAGTCTGAGTCGAAACCGATAGATGGCAATTTCGGCGATTTTCATAAAATCCATCCGATGGAAAAGATCAGGCTGTAAAGCAGCAGCATTTTGCCGGTGGATTCAAGCACACGGTTTAAGATGATTCCTTCGGAAGTAAACACTGTTTTGATAGACGGTATTGCCGCCAGCAAAACCACAGATGTCAGCAGGGAGTAAAGGTGCTTGTCATCATTAAGGAATAAAATGAGCGGGATCAGACAGGCAATCGCAATCGATAGCAGGTATTCAACTTTTGAAAATGTAATGCCGAAGCGTACTGCCAGGGTTTTTTTGCCGGCACGATGATCGCTTTTAACATCCCGCAAATTGTTTACCGTTAATATTGCCACGGAAAAGAGCCCGGGAGCCAGTCCCGATATTATCACCGGCACAGAAATTTGCAGCGTTTGCGCATAATAGGTCCCGCCGACGGCTACGGGACCGAAAAAAATGATCACGAAAAGTTCCCCCAAACCGACATAACCGAGCGGATACGGTCCGGCGGTATAAAGAATGCCAAACAGAATCGAGAGCATGCCGATCAAAAGAAGGGGCAATCCTGCACGCCAGATGAGATACGCTCCGGGTACAACCGCCAGCGCAAATACCGCTATAAATGCCGCTTTCATCGTTGGCGGATGTACCAGACCGGCCTGAACGACCCGGGTGGGACCGAGGCGGTCGGTTGAGTCGGCGCCGGTATAGTAGTCAAAGTAATCGTTGGCAAAATTGGTGCCGATCTGGATTAAAACCGCCCCAAGCAGCGCTGACAGTGCCGACACAATGTGCAGCCCGCCGCTTTCAAACGCCATAGCCGAACCGATAACCACCGGTGCCACCGACGCCCACAGTGTTTTGGGCCGCGCCGCCTGAATCCAAATTTTTAGATTTGATTGTTCCAATTGGGTGTCCGTTGTCCGTCGTCCGTTGCTAAGGCAATAAGAGGCAAGATTATATTTCAACTACAGGTGAAACACAAAAAGAGGCCCTAAGAACCTGTAAAACCACTGACTACGGACCACTGACGCCTAATCGAGTTTTGGCTCGATTAGGGTAATAGTTCAGCCACAAAGCCACTAAGGCACAAAGTTGTTAAAGTCATTTGTCACTTGTCATTCGTCATTGGGTATTCTCCAGCTCATCAGTTACAAATGACAAATGACAAATGACAAAATTATCCATTCCTTTCTTTGTGCCTTAGTGGCTATGGGTTTGCTCAAAAACAACTTTTTGCCCCGCAACTATGAGCTTCTGGGAAACTTCGAAAAATCCGGCTTGCGTTTTTCAAGAAAAGCATTGCGTCCTTCCTGACCTTCCGCGGTCATGTAAAACAGCATGGTGGCATGGCCGGCAAGTTCCTGGAGCCCTGCCTGGCCGTCACAATCAGCATTCATCGCTGCTTTCAGACAGCGGATGGCGACAGGTGAGTTCGCCAGAATTTCCCGACACCAAACGATGGTTTCCTCCTCCAGCCTTTCCAGGGGTACCACGGTGTTCACCAGGCCCATCTCCAGCGCCTGCTGCGCATTATACTGGCGGCAGAGAAACCATATCTCCCGCGCTTTTTTTTGGCCGACCACCCTGGCCAGATAGCTGGAACCGTAGCCGGCGTCGAATGAACCGACCCGCGGGCCGGTTTGACCGAAGACAGCGTTATCGGCGGCAATGGTCAAGTCGCATATCAAATGCAGAATATGTCCGCCGCCGATGGCATAGCCGGCGACCATGGCAATCACAGGCTTGGGGCAGGTGCGGATCCGGCGTTGAAATTGAAGTACATTCAAATGATGGTCGCCTTTTTCATCTTGATACCCGGCTTCGCCGCGCACTCTCTGGTCGCCTCCGGAGCAGAAGGCTTTGTCGCCTTCACCGGTCAGCACGACGACACCGATGGAGTTATCGGCGCGGGCGTCTGCCAAAGCCTCGATCATCTCATTGACCGTCAAGGGGCGAAAGGCGTTGCGTACTTCGGGACGATTGATGGTTATTTTGGCGATTCCCTCGGCCTGGTGATACTTAATGTCGGTAAATTTTTTACTTTCAGTCCAATTTATAGTAGCCATATTCTTTCCTTTGTTAGAGCGCTCCATGGATAATCATATTCTCAAATCTTTTTAGAAACTCCTCAAAAAGGATGATCTCGTAAAAAGTCACGGATTCAACTATCGATGGCTAAGTAAAAAGGTTCATATACAACGCAGTAGATGGGACTTTTTACGACGCCATCAAAAACAGGGCAACTTGTTTAACATACGCGGTTCTATTCTCAAAATGCACGTTGTGACCGGCATCGGCAATAATTTTGACTTGCGCCCGGCGGCACCTTGCAGCCGCTGCATTGGCAATTTCTATATATTTAGCGTCCTTTTCGCCAACAATGCAAAGCACATCGGCGCTTATTTGGTCAAGAATCTCCCAAAGCGGCGGCTGAACACCGGCGCCCATCAGTTGCAATGACAGGCTTAACATGCTGGAATCATTTTTCATTCTTGTTTGAATCATTTCCTGGTACGGTTTGCTTGCTTTATCTATGAATGAAAATATAGGCTGACTATACCAGGTTTGCAAGAACTGGTTTAAGGGCAGAGCTTCAAGTTGGCGGGCCATCTTACGGTCATGTTTAACGCGTGCACGTCTTTCATGCTCGGTTTGTAAACCCGGCGAGGCGGATTCGATAATAACTTTCTCAAATCTTTCCGGGTAAAAAATCGCTAAATAGAAGGCCAGCCTACCCCCCATGGAATAAGACACCAGGTGACAAGTGCTAATATTGAGCGTATCGAGCAAAGCCGTCAAATTAGCCGCACATTTTTCTATGCGGTAATCTTTGTCATTTTGAAACGTTGTTTGGCCATGACCGGGGAGGTCCAGTGCAATACAGTAAAATTTATCGGAAAAATGGGGAACAATTCTTCTCCACTCGGCGGCACTTCCCATAAATCCATGCAGAAACAACAGGGGAGGATGTGCAGGGTCACCACAGGTGATATAGTGAAATCGATTCGATCGAGTCATGATTCAAGAGTACTTAGAGGGTATCGAGTTTTGTCTTTATCTTGTCCTGAAGCAGTTTATGGAATGTCAGGTTTTCTTGGCGGTCGGTTCTGATTTCTA
>JACNIG010000112.1 GCA_014383215.1 Candidatus Desulfatibia vada
ACATAACTTCCCATTTCATTATCATACCAGCCGTAGATAACGGCCTGGGTTACCGGCACCCGCACAACGGCATCCTGTAACGACGCTATAATTTCTTTTTCGATTCCCGGCACTTTTTCCAGATCTATGGTCACCTCGGCCGTGCGGGTATGATTTACATGACCCTCAATGACGGCGGCAGCTTTGGGCAATCCTATGATATCTCCGGAAACATTCTGCTGTTCAGTATACATTAGATACCCATTGGGGTCATCGGATGCCGCTTGAGTGTATATGCGCCCGATAAGATCACGGTCGATAAATTTTCCTGTCAGTTCCTCCTGAAGATTCATAACCAGAATGATGAGCGATCCGGTAGAGATGGGAACCCTGACCGATTCTGCTATGAAGCCGATCTCTTCCATCTCCGGAATGACCAGTCTCAAGGTATCGGCGGCTCCGGTTGTGGTCAGGATAATGTTGTTCATTATGCTCCTGTTTTTTCTTAAGTCATTCGTTCCGGCTTTGGGGAGCCGGTCCAGAACTTCTTGTGAGCCTGTGACGGCATGAATCGTAGCCATGGATGCCGATAGTATTTTCTTGGGGCCGAAATAGTTAATAAGCGGCTTCATCATGTGAGCCAGGCAGGTCGTCGTACAGGAAGCACAGGATATCAGTTGGTGGCGTCTGGGGTCATAGTCATTTTCATTGATACCCATGATAGTCGTTACGGCATCCGGGGGCATCGATTGTTTCTTATCTTTGATCTTAAACGGCGCAGAGACAATCACTTTATCAGCGCCTGACTCGAGATGTCCGCGCAAAGATCCTCCGGGATGATCCGGCGACAAGGTGGGATCCAGAAACTGTCCCGTTGTATCGACGACTATTTTTACGCCCTGGGCCCTCCAGTCTAACTGGAGCGGATTTCTGAATGATCGCAGGAAACGGACCTTGATACCGTCAATGGTCATAGTGCCGCTGTCTTCATTCAAATCGCTGATCAGAGACGCGGACTGACAGCCGTAAATAAAACTGTGGAGCAAACCGTAGGTTGAATCCCTTTCCAGGTAGTGAGCAATGTCGGCCAGGGATGTTCCGGCCTCTCGCCCGATATTTACGACAATTTCATCAAAATACTTGCGTCCTACATGGTGCCAGACCGCCAGCTTGCCTATTCTGCCCAATCCGTTGATACCGAGCTTCATCCCTTTTCCGCTTCCAGCAGTCATCGCTTTATTCTCCCTTTATCAGTTATCTGTAACCCGCAACCCGCAACTCGTAACTCGCACCCCGCAACTCGCAACTCGCAACCCGCAACCCGCAACTCGCAACCAGTTAGGCCGGATTGATCCTAATCAAACCTCGATAGACCGACCCTTCCCGGCCGTCAATGCTGAAATGGTCACCGGATTTAAACAGCGCCTGGTCGAACTTGCAATTTTTCGCCGCTTCATTGCAGATAAGGTTTCCGCAACCGACCACACAGGTTTTGCCAAGCCTGTGGGCCACAACAGCGGCATGGGAAGTTACTCCGCCCCTTGCCGTCAGAAGACCGTCGGCTGCATATATTTCCCGGATATCATCGGGAACGGTATCACCCCTGACAAGAATGAGGAACGTGTCAGGCTCTTGGGTCCTCCAGCGATCGATTTCCTGCAGACTGAAAACGATGCGCCCGCTCATAGCCCCGCCGCTGACCCCGATACCGTGCCCTAGAAGATTTTCTTTTGTTTTACCGTCAAGATCAAACGTAAAAACCTTTTTGCGCTCTCTCATGGCCATGTCGCGTCCCTGAAGCAGATACAGGTCTTTTTTAAAAGGGCTCTCAAAGGTGAACTCTATCTCCTGCGGACTCCACCCTTTTTCATAAATCAGCTCTTGGGCCCATGCTTTCATGGTCATATAAATTTCGGGGAAATGGGTTTCAAGAATTATTTCCGTGTCCCTCATTTCGACTTCTTGCTGCATGACTGAAATCGGCAGTGTCTTAACAAGCCCTGAAACCACATCTTCACCTTGATTTTCAAGGGTAAAATCACCCCACAGCTTCAAAATATCTCCGGCCCACCTGGGGTTATGGGTAAAGAACACACCGGTGCCGGATTGTTGTGAAATATTGCCAAAGACCATCTCCTGCACCGTCACAGCAGTGCCCCAGTCATCGGATATGCCTATAATGCTTCTGTAGGTTTTTGCTTTGGATGATTGCCAGGACTCAAAAACTTTTTTGATGGCCATAAGGAGCTGATCGAAAGGATTTTCGATAATCTCAATCCCCTCATCCTTTATCCTGGCCTTATAGCTCAATGCCACCTGTTTCATCTGCCGGCCGCTAAACCCTTTTTTAAATGGAATACCCGCTTGCTGCTTGAATTCGCTGATGATGGCATCAAAAACATCCCTTGCAAGACCGAATGACATGCCGTAACCCTGCAGAAAACGCCGATAACTGTCCCAGGCAAACCAGGTGTTACCGGTACGGGCAGCGATGCTGGCGGCGATCTCTTCGTTGATGCCTACATTGAGGAAGGTGTCCATCATTCCCGGTTGTGAAATGGCGGACCCGCTTCTGACGGAAAATAGCATCGGATTTTGGGGATTTCCAAACTCTTTGCCGGCAAGCTTTTCCAGATCTGCTATATGATGAGCGATCTGCTCCTTGAAATTTTGCTCGGCCGGCGGGTAACTGTCAATAATCTCTCTGTAGCGAAAAGCTTCGGTAGTTATAATAAAGCCCGGCGGTACGGGTAAGCCGTAACTTTTCAGTTTGATCATGTTGTGCCCTTTGCTGCCCAAATGAACGATGTCGGCAACCCTTTCGCCGGGCTGGTCCAGGGACGTCATGATGCGCTGGGGGTCATAATTTAAAAGCAACTGGAGTTTGTTACCGGGGAGCTTGTCGGCCTGGTGAAAAAGAGTTTGCAGTATGCGGCTTAAAAACCGGTCCAGCTGCTGCAGGCCCAGTGACAGAGCGATGCGCTCTCTGAAAAAAATCTCCGTGACCCTGTGCATCAGTTTTTCGTGATCGAATGAGCCGTCCTGGGAAAGATATTTCGGCAGAATCTGATCGACCTCTACCTGGGATAGAATGCGGGTTAAGTTCTCTGCGTGAATATTGTGAAAGTGGTCATTGATGATATTTTTTACGGCCCGGACAAAACCTTTGAATATATCGAGATACTGGGTAAAGCTGAAGCCCTTGAGCTCTAATGAATGGCCTAAAAGTTCCAGCTGGCGCTCCATCTCAACCAGTGAAATACCGTCTAATTTCAGAGCCTTGTCAAACAACCGCAGTCGATCGTAGATCTGAAAAAAAGTCGCTTTTGTTATCAGGCTCAGATCGATATCTTCGGCAAGTTCCTCAAAAAGAACATTGACCAAAGATTCGATTCTAAACGTAAGTCCCAGGGCATCAAATTTCATTTCGTGGTAACTTCCATACATGGAAGGTATATCCACGGTAAAATGTCTTTTTTGATAAATGTCTTCCTTGATTTCGTATGATTGGTCAGACAGGATTAAACCTTTTAACTGTTCCAGGTAATCGAGCAGCCAGTAAATCTTTTTCTTTAGATCAGGTTCGGCCAGGGCAACTTGCAAGCGGCCCAGATCGGGAAAGGCTTCGGCCTGGAGTGGGGCAATGTAATTGTCAAACTCGACAAAATCGAAATAGTATTTCTGATACAAAAGTTTGTAAAAAGATATCGCCAGACAAACCCTTTCCAGGTCTATTTCCGATACACCTGAAATACCTTCCAAAAGGTGCCTGACCTGCTCTTCTTTGATGGTAATAAGGTCTTGCGGCAAAGAGAGTCCCTGGGTGTTTAAAAATGACATGGCCCGGTGAACACCATCGATGTAAGGCCCCTTGGCATCGATTTGGACAAAGATATTGGGAGGAATAAAAGGCTCGATCAGGCCTTTGTCCCCGGTTTTCCAGAAATCGAGAGTTGCCTCCATAAAATCTATGATCAGATTGCTGCTTTCAACGTGACTCTGCTTTCGTAAAAAATGGATAAGCAAATCTTTTCGATGGGTTATTTCGTCAATACGTGTTGAAATATCTCTCAACTGGCCTTCGGCACCGATATCGTTAAAATAAACCGGGAACAGGGGTGCAAGTTGTTTGGCCAGGTTAAATACCGGGCCGATACCGCTGTTTAAAAATTGCGTGATATCCCTGGGGAAGATGTCGGTATCTTTAATAAAAACGCCGCACAGCGAAAGATGAATGATCAGGTACGAAAGCAGCCGGGGAGACCATGTGGGGTTGAGTGCAATAAGTTCCAGCCATATCCGTATATTCAGAATATGGGCGGTATTGACTTTTATTTGCCAGTCGTTGCCCACACCGCTTATCATCGGTGCTTGAAAACCCAGGTCGATAACCGAGTCGATAAAAGAATTGACAAGGTCGCTGTCATCGGTTTTGTAAACCGCCTTCCCCATATTCAGGACGCAATTTAAAGCCGTAGCCGGAAATTCTTTCGTGCAGGCTTTTAAAATGGAAAATGTTTTTTGGATTAATTGCTGTACATTCTGATAATCCTCATTTCCAATGACCCAGCTCATGGTTCTGTTGATATCCCTCAAGGCTTCCTCGTGTATCATCGACAATCCGGAAATGTTCATGATATGAAAAAGAAATATCAGTTTCCAGCGGTGGCCCCGACCATTATCGGCACCTTGATCAAGAAGTCTTTGAGGAATTCCCCGGTAAATTTCCAAAAACTGGTTGTATCCGGGCAGTTCCAGGAGCCTTTGCAAGGCATCTGCGGACGCCTTGTTTTCAGATTGTACAATATCTTCAAGCCGGGCTTGATAACCTTGAGTTTGCCGGTGGGATATATCATCAAAAAAATTATTGGAAATTTCCCCTTTATCAATCTCACCGACCTCTTTGACAAACCAGTCCTTAGGATCTGCCTCACTCAGCCAGTATGCATATGCATGCTTGAAATATTTTATAAGAAGCGAATTCAGCGACTTGTAGTCTGTAACAACCCCCGCTGAACAGTTGAAAAAGGCTTCTGCCAGTTTTTTTATTTGATAGAAGCTTTTAATAAACAAAAAGAAATCTTCACCCTGATAGGTGCTGATTTTATCAAAGGAATTGTCGAGGACCGGCTTGAATTTTGCGATATTGGAACCGGATTCCTTGATGATTTTCTGAAGAAAGAGCAGAAAATTATCAACAGCATCGGTTCTTACTTCAATGCCGGCGGCGGCGTCGATGGCACCGGTAAATATCTCTATAAAAAGGGTGGCCGCATCAGGACCTGCGGGATGGTTTTTTAGAAGATGAAAATAATTGAGGGAATAACCTCTGGCTTCCTGCACGATAAACTGCCAGTTTTTATAAGGATGGGAAAGCTCTTTTAAGAAAGTGTTCAACCCTTCGGTCAGGCCGTAATACGTGGACATAACTTCTTGAATAACTGCATATTTCTCATCGATAGCCACATCGACGTGATAATCGGCAATATTCACCTCAAGGGCTCTTGATTTGATCATCAAACCCCCATATCAATTGAAGATTGAAGATTGATTATTGTCGATTGATTGGCGTCACTCTATTCTAACGTGGGACCTGTATCGAGTAAGCTTGGTCTTTCAACCATCAACCATTAATCCAAGAGGCTATCAGAGGCAGTGTTTTTTTTCAATCTGTTTTGAATTTCGGTCATTGAGATTTGTTTGAGATTTGTATTTTGGTGTTTGGAATTTTCATGATTTTTATAAGCCGGTAACTATATTTATTCCAAGTAATTACCTATATAAATGACGTGGCCCTGAGATCGGCTGCTGGTCATTGGTCACTGCAAAAAAAAGCCTCTCCCTGTGCAAGGAAGAGGCTTTTGGTATTTACTCAATCTTTAGCTTATCTTAGGATTACAGATCAAGCCACGAATCAGAGTACAGGGACGTTCCTAGAATTACTTTGGTGGTCTTGGCATAATCCTGTAACTCTTTGGAAAGGCCGGCCATGTCCGGATCATCGCCGTCCATGATACCATAGATTAAATCGACGATATCCTGACGTTCGTCTCTGGCAATAGCAATCAACTGATCATCCAGAGGATCGGCGATGACCGACTCCATCCCGTATTTCTGCAGCATGACCATAAAGGTCTGGTTAAGAATCGGGCGCAGGTGTTCGGGCGGTCCGTTGGAAATGTTCGACAGACCGCAGGTGCTCCTGGCTCCGGGGGCAATATCCTGAAGCATTCCCTGAAACTCCATCAGACTGATAGCCTGGGGCTGCTGAATATTTACCGGAGTTACAATACCGTCCACCCAGATCTTCTCGTTGGGGATACCGGCTTCGTTGGCAGCATAAAGCAGTTCGACGCAAAGGGCGGCGCGTTCATTCTCATCCCGCGGCAGCCCTTCAGGACCCCATAGCAGAGCTACAAAATCGGCTCCGGCTTCAGCCGTCATCGGAATCATTTTTTCATAGCGCTCCGGACGGCACATGATAGAATTGACGATGGGCGGCAGCTTGCACACCTTGAGTGCTGCTGCGATGGCGTCAACATTAGATGTATCCAAAAGCAGCGGTATATCGTCAACCACCTCCTGGACGACTTCAACTACCCAGGGCATCAACTCGTGTCCGTCCTTTTTGGCCGGTCCCAGGTTGATGTCGATATAATCCATCCCCTTTTTCTTCTGGAAAAGAGCCTCCTCCTGGATCGGCTTGGGATCACGCGCCTTGAACGCCTTGCCGATCTTTGTTGATATGACGTTTAAACTTTCACCAAAAAGTATCATACACCCTCCCTTTTTTAATCGGCAACCGCCTGTTAGTACCGGGGCATGACCCCGCCAAGCTGGTTAAACCTGCTGAAAACGATTACGCCGGTAGTGTACTTTTAAGAAGCAGGATGGTCAATCAGAAACCATCCTGCTTTTCAGGCCATTATTTTGTTTTGAGAAAAGCCGGAATATGGGCGGCTTCTCTGGGCCCTACGGTAATCGTCCAGCCCGGCAGTTCCTCTTCGACATCACCGGCAATCGCGGCAGCATAGCCGGGAATAACCAGTTCCGTGTGTTTGACTTTGTCCATGATACCGCATTTTTTCACGAACATACCCACATCATCACCGGAAAATTTTCCGGCGGCCCAGGCGGTCAGAACAGAAAGGCCTTCGGCATCCTTGATCAGCAGCCAGGTCGGGACCTTGCTGCCTTCAACTTCACCGGACACAATAAAGTAGGTCAGTGCAAAATTGGTGGTAACCAGCACCGGAGAGTTCTCATCCGGGTTGCCGATTTCATAGATGCCTTCGGTGACGGTCATGGGTCTTTGAGGATCGGTGAAGATATTCAGCCGTTCCACCAGCAGGGAGAAAAGGCTCTCTCCGGCAAAGTCGGAAAGAACGGCGATGCCGCCGTACTTGGCAATATGCATGGCGGCGATCATGGTCTCCATGTCCAGGTTGGAAGCCATTTCACACGGGAAAGTAATTGTGGGAAAACCGAGCGCCCGGTTCAAGGACTTGAGGGCTGCACGCCGGATGACAATCTGATCCTTCATGGACTGCCGGATTTCTCTGGAACCTGAGTCAAGCACCAGGTCCTTTAAACCCATTTCAGTCAATTTGGTTGTCAGCGGAACCAGCCCTTCAACAGAATCGGCTTTGACGACCAGGGGCAGATCATGCTCCTTGGCCAGGGCCCCGAAATCGTCAATGTTGCCTTCGGTAGCGGCATATATCAGAGGCCGTTTGAACTTACAGGCCGCGATACCCGCCGCCATTACCCCGGCATCTTCCGACATCAATATCAGATTGAATTCCGAGGTTTCGGCAATGGTTTTGGCTGCGGCCGCAAAGGCATCCTTATCACCGTTAGCGTCTTTTAAGGCCACAAGTTCGGGTCTTAAGTTAAGGCCGACCCGCTCAAACTGGAACGCATTCCAAACCTTGAGTTTGGTCTTTAGATCGGATTCCGAGATGTCGGAGCCGATCATAGCGGCCATGGGGGTCGGGCTGTAAAAGGTCTTTTCATGACGGTACAGCACCGTCTCTCCTCCGGCCTTGGTTGCTCTGACGCCTTTTCCCAAGGCAACCGGACGGATGGGCGGTGCTGAAGCCTCTGCAAGTTGTTCCCTGGCCTCGTCAGATACATACGGGCAGGCGTCAAGTTCGGCCTTGCCGGATGCCAGGTTCATGGCAAACGCCAGGCAGGTGGGAACGCCACACTCCTTACAGTTGGTTTTCGGCAGAAGTTTGAAAATCTGAATACCGGTTAATGCCATAATTGTCTCCTTTATCGATTTGCAACTCAATACGCAAGTTTTTGCGCAAGTTTGACCTCCTGATTTATAGATCCCAACATCATCATCGAGTTTCAGGAGCGGGAGCAGCTCCCGCCCCTGAATACAAATTTTAGCCTTTACCCGATGATCGGATCCATTGAAAGTGCCGGATGTCCTACTTTTTCAAGAAAGGGCAGAATCTCTTCCTCAGAGATCCCCACAGTCTCATCGGCAATCATATCGATTAAGTTGGGATAGCCCAGCTCGGTACCGCGCTTGACAAGCCGGTCTCGGAGCTCTTCCTTGAGTCCCTTGGGCATCCAGACCATCCGCAGCAGGCCACCGTCGCCGGTGAGGAACTTTCGCTGGGTAACATTGTATTTGGAATGGCCCACAAAACCGGGTGAAGAGGCACCGCCGCCCATGACACCGGCCAGAGTGGTAAACTTCATACCGCAGGGGGTCTCACCCGTATAGTCCCGGCCGACCGTCATGACACCGTTGCAAGTCGGCAGCAAGGCCGCAATGGCCTCACAGCATCCGCAGGTGGTCATGGGGTCATGCACCATGGAATAAAAGTTATAATGGGTGACGGCTCCGCGTGAGGCCTTGAAGACAAAATCATTGACTCCTGCCCATTGACCCAGAACAGGATCAAGGGTTTCACCCTTTTCGATGGGCTGGTTCGGTCCCGTGGGGTTAATCTCAAAAGAAGCCTTACAGTCCATCCAGTTGTAGGCACCGCAAAGACCGGTCCTTTCAGGGCTGACCGTGCAAACGTGGTTGGGAGCAAACGACTGACAAAGCGTACAGGAGTAATAAATTTCCTCGGCCTCGTCGGTCATGTTCTCAACACGTTCATCCCTGGTATTGTATATCTTACGCGCCCTTTTGGTAAGGGCATCAACATCCTTTTTCTTGGTGTAAAGGGTAACCTGCACCTTGTCCAAAATTTTATTGAAATCATTGTGGAACTTGGCATGCAGGACCACGCCTATATCCTTTAATGTAAAACCCTTATCCATGCCTGCCTTGCTGACGCGGATCCAGGCGATATCGCGCTGGCCGATATGCATAATCCCCTGGATGTAGTTGATCAGGTGGTGAATCTGGCGCTCCAGAATCGGTTCGAAATCCTCCTGGAACTCCCGGCCGGCAACCTGCACAAAAATGCCCAGGGGAAAGGTTTCACCCTCTTTGACATCGGTAATGTCGGGACCGATGATCTCGACACGTCCGTCTTCGATATCACCCATCTCGGCCTTTGAACAAAGCTCGGTGGCCTGGGTCTTGCCGCCGCCGCACTGGGCATACAGGTCCTTGCCTCTGACACGTTCACCCTCGTAGGCCGGGCCGAATGCACAGGGAATGTCGATATCGGAAACATGGACCTTAAGGCCCCGGACCTCCACTGATTTCTGGACCATTTCGTCATGACGTACATTGGCTACCACATGCTCGTAGGTACAGATACCGGTAGGCAGAACCTCGGGGATATCGGTGTCCGCCAGGGTCGGAAAACCCCAGTTGACACAACCGGCCGCCGCGCAGGCCCAGTGGGTTCCGACTTCACCCAGAGCGTTGACGAAGGCAAAAATACGTTCTTTGTTATAATTCAGAATCGTTTTATAGTCGCCGGGCTGTACGCCGCCAAAGGCCATGGCGGCCCGGTTGGCAAAGCCCAAAGCGAATACGGCCGATGAAATAAAGGGCCCGAAGGGTACTATACGTGTGTTCCAGCCGATCTGGACATCAGCCTCGATCAGCTGTTCGATGACCGATGTACCGTTGTGGGAAGCGGCACAGAAGATGTAAAGATTGCGCTTCTGATATTCTTCCACGATCATCTTGGCGATCTCGGGATTGGGTGCCGCACCCACGATGGCGGCAAATCCCGGGGCCGAACCGTCCACGAATTCCACCCCGCGTTTCCGCAGAATGATGTCGTCCGCAGGTCCAACCCAGATCTTGCCGGCTTCGATGTCCGGATCTTCCTGGGGGAAGTAAAAATCAGGATCCGTAACAGCGCGGATACCTTCCTTGATTTCATAGGCTAAAATGGCCGCCATGCCGGCATCCAGCAGGGGTCCCAGGTACGGCAGATGATTTACCCTTTTGACATGGGGCGGCAGAAGCCCGCGGGCAAATGCCATCGGTTTTTGCATATCTTCTAAGGTTTCAACCTTCATGCCCAGCAGGGAATAGATCACCGGCAGGTAGTATCCTGTGTTGGGAAACTCTACCTTGGTATCTGCATCATAGGCTGCCAGAGCATTTCGCAGCTCTCCTTCGACCTCTGAAACAACATTATAGCCGCCCTGAATGGCAGCAAATGCTACTAATTTAGACATACGTTCCTCCTTGGTTGAGGATTTATTCTAACCTCATATATAATTAGTACTTTAAATAATGCACTTTTTTAAGCTTCGAGTGCCTGGCGATCAGCCATATCCATCAGAACTCTTTCCCTGGCCTTATCGATACCTAACGCCTTGCGCTTCTTATCGATATGGGCAATCATCTTGTGGGCGTGTTTGATGGGGTCCGGTTCACAGTCCCACATGCCGCCGTAGATGTTTTCAAGCTCTTTGTACAGATAATCCCTGAACTCGGGCGCGCCGTCTAAGGGCATGTGATATCCAAAGACCGTGTAGATGCCGGA
>JACNIG010000231.1 GCA_014383215.1 Candidatus Desulfatibia vada
GCCAAAATTTTTAAAGGCAACTGCAGGAGTGTTGGATGCCAATACCGGACACCTTTTGTTGAAGATGAAAACGGAAAGTTTTTTAAAACGATAATCCCGAGCCGTAAAGCAACTCGGGATTATCTCGGAGGAAAATAATGAGCACGATAAAACTAAATAAAGACGAACAAGAAATACTCGATTCTTTTGAACGGGGAGAATGGAAGTCAGTTCCAAACCTTAAAGCTGAAATTAAAAAACACCAAGAGTATGCCCGAAAAACGCTGAAAAAAGATAAACGTGTAAATATTAGAATATCCTCTAAGGTTTTGGAGGAGCTCCAAGCCAATGCTATTGAAGACGGTATGCCATACCAAACTCTCATTTCAAGCATTCTTCATCGATACGTTACAGGGCGTCTTGTTGATAAACCAAGGCCGAACAAGTCATTTGAGTCTGACGGCTAAAAGCCGTGGCGCCCTGGCTTGCTTTGCATGTTTAGAGCTTATTCTCTTCTTGGGTATACTTTAGCTTCTACCCGCCGCAGCTCAATTCAGCGTTATCCATTCAAATAATTGAGGATTGTTTATGCTTCACTATAAAGTGAATTTTAATGACTTAATTTGGGAAGAACCACTTGAAGGTGTTAAATGCAAAATTTATAAGCACGGCGACAAGCAATTACGTCTTGTTGTATATTCAAAAGAAATGCCTCTTCATTGGTGTGAAAAAGGACATTATGGGTACATTCTTGATGGTAAGTTCGAAATTGAATACCAAAATGAAAAGATACTCTATCAAACTGGAGATGGCGTATTTATTCCTGATGGGAAAGAACATAAGCATAGGGCTAAGATTCTTTCAGAATTTGTAAAAGTAATATTTGTAGAAAATGTATAACCTCTAGCCGGACGCCGGGCCGCTCGCTTTGAAAAATGAATTATTGACGTTTTAACGTCAAAACGCTATAATGTTAAAAATAATAGGAGGTGACATTATGGCAACATCCGCAAAACGCGCCACGG
The DNA here is from genome assembly GCA_014383215.1 of Candidatus Desulfatibia vada. Taxonomy (GTDB): domain Bacteria; phylum Desulfobacterota; class Desulfobacteria; order Desulfobacterales; family UBA11574; genus Desulfatibia_A; species Desulfatibia_A vada. The sequence goes on from JACNIG010000231.1 coordinate 1,005, forward strand.
TCTATTTAGACCCTGTCCTGCATAAGGCTCTTAAATTAAAGGCCGTCGAAACCTCTCGCTCAATCTCTGATCTCGTAAATGCAGCCGTGAGAGAAGCCCTTGCCGAGGATGCCGAGGACCTTGCAGCTTTTGATGAAAGGGCTGATGAACCTCTTATCAGCTATGATGAAATGGTCAAGAGGTTAAAAAAAGATGGCCTCATATAAGCTTTTTTTCAAAAAGTCGGTGCAGAAAGATTTTGATGCTGTCCCGAAAAATCAGGTCAAGGTAAAGCAAGTACAGTCCCCCCTGAAATAAAGGGATGGAATTGGGGGGCCTTTTCTCTATATGTTATATGGTCTGTTGGCAATAAAACCTGGATAGGTCTTTTGACCATTGTACCTTTAGTTGGCTCTCAGGTATTATTATTTTTAGGAGGCATGCATGCTGGGTGTGTTTCAGCTTAGATAGGATTGTACTGACACGGCCGCATGAATGGCCACGTGTCCATCAATCACTTGCTGGATATCTAACGAACGATGCAATAAATTTGTCACCCTAACCCTATTTTCTGGACCACTCTAAGCATCTGCGCGCCCAAACAAACAAAGGGGTTGCAACAGCAACCCCCTTTTATCGTTTGAAAAAGTTGGTCGGGGCGAGAGGATTTGAACCTCCGACTTCCTGCTCCCAAAGCAGGCGCGCTTCCAGGCTGCGCCACGCCCCGATACTAATAATTCCTAACACGCTTTTTTCTAACCTGCAAGATTAAAAAGAAAGGGAGATGTCTGCGATTGTCCGCGTGGGTCTGTGGCTAATTTAATATAAAATATGGGTTAACCAGAATTTCTCATAAATCAGAGTAGTGCAGGAACAAGGCATTTCAGTCCGAAGACGTAGTCTTTTACTTCGAGGACTTAATAACGCAGTTTATGTGCTGCTATGGTTTGTGAAAAGCCCTGGTTAACGGACTGTTTGGAAGAACTCGTCAACAGCGTTGTGTATTCCTTTGGCAATTTTGGACAAGACATTGATATCACGCAATGATTTTTCTTCAGCCGGGTTGCTGATATATCCGATTTCAAGGACAACCGCCGGCATATCAGCTCCCTCAAGAACCATCAGCGGTGCCCCTTGAACGTTGCTTTTGACAAATATTACCTGTTCATTAATGCGCTTGCGAAGCAGCTTGGCCAGGGCGCTGCTGGTGGTTTTATGCCGGTTTTGAATTTTCTCCCAGGGTATCTGGGTGCCGGAGTTTAGCGGTTTTAGCAGTTCGGTTGTTTGTGTCAGGGCAGGGCCTAAAGGCTCTTTGAAATAATAAAGCGTCATACCGCGGGCCTGATGATGAAAGCTGCCGCCGGTATGGATACTTATGAACAGGTCGGCGGACTCGTGGTTGGCCGTTGCCGTGCGGTTCGGAAGATCAAGCCAATAGTCATCGGTGCGTGTCAAAATCACCTTATAAGTGTTGGAAAGTTCAACAGCGATTATGCGGGCAAGATTGAATGTTACGGTTTTTTCTAATGTTCTTTCCGGCCCCTTGGCCCCCTTCTCATGCCCTCCGTGCCCGGGATCTATAACAATAACCTTCTGATAATTAACAAAGTACGGTTTTTGGGCATTTCCTTCGGCAACCAAAATGACCGGCAGTAAGATTGCGCAACATAAAGCAATCAGACGCAAGGCAGTGGCATATTGTTTGCAGTATCGTGACATGATAGATGCTTTGCTCTATTTTCTTGACACCCAGAGGGTTTGATCATATTTTTGATATAGCTTTCTATTGATCTTTAATATATTTGAATATATTGTTCAAGAGGCAGTTTTGAAGGTTTCTAAAGGGGGCGTTTTGTAAAGGTCTCCGGATACCGATATGCGAGAGTGGCGGAACTGGTAGACGCACTGGACTTAGGATCCAGCTCTGGGGACAGAGTGGGAGTTCGAGTCTCCCCTCTCGCACTTAAATTAAAATTTATTAGAAAGGAGTGTTATGCAAGTTACGGTTAAAGATGTGAGCACTGTTAAAAAGATACTTAGTATTGAAGTTCCTGAAAAAGATGTTGTCCGGGAACTTGACAATGCTTACAAAACCCTCAAGAAGAAAGCAAAAATCAAAGGATTTCGTCCTGGAAAGGCGCCCCGATCGGTTTTGGAGAGATATTACAAGCAAGATGTTCATAATGATGTTGCTTCCAAGTTGCTCCAGGATTCATTTATAGCGGCACTACAGGAGACCGAGCTGTCAATTGTGGGGCAACCACAGCTGGATCCGCCCAGCCTTGACGAAAAAGGTCCATATAAATATGAGGCTACTATTGATGTAAAACCGGAGATTGGGGAGCTGGATTTCAAGGGCTTAAAGTTGCAAAAGAACCTGTATCAGGTCAGCGATGAAGAGGTAGATACACAACTTAAATTGCTTCAAAAAAACCTGGCCAAACGGGAACCTATTACCGACAAGCGACCGGTTCGGGAAAACGATTTTGTCAGCATCGATTATGAAGGCTTTAAAGACGGACAGCCCTTTGTCGAAACCCAAAAGACCAAAAATTTCACCATGAAAGTCGGTGCCGGGAGTATTTTAAAGGAGTTCGACGAACAGATAATAGGCATGCAGCCGGGCGCAAGCCGTGAAATACAGGTTAAGTTTCCCGAAGACTACTTTAATGACAAGCTGGCCAACCACGAAATAACTTTTCAAACGACCGTCAACGAAATTCGGGAAGAAAAGCTGCCGGAAATCGATGATGAATTTGGAAAGCAACTGGGCCAGTATGACAACCTGGATGAAGTTAAAAAGGCCATCACTGCCAACCTGATGCAAGGCTATGATAAACGGGCTGAGCATGAGCTGAATGAACAGATTTTTGAAGCTTTGATTGCCAAAACAGAGTTTGAACTGCCCGAATCAATGGTCGAATATGAACTGGAAGGAATCATTGAAGAGGCTGAGAGGTCTTTTGCCTATTATAATAAGTCCATGGAAGAGGCGGGACTTTCCAAGGAAAAGCTTGCCGAACAGTATCGAGGCACCGCTGAAAAGCAGGTAAGACGCCACCTGATCTTGAGCCAAATCGTCGAACAGGAAAAGCTGACCCTTGCGGATGAAGAACTGGAAAAAGGTTTTGAGGAGATAGCCGCCAATGTTAATCAGCCGGCCGAACAAATCCGTAGCTATTATCAACAGAATAGTGATAAGCTTGAAATATTCAAGCATACCCTCCTTGAAAAAGATGCAATTAAGCTTATAATTGAAAAGAGCACTATCGAGAACGTGGTACCGGAACGAGAGCAATCTGATCAAAAACAAGAGGATCTGCAATAATCCGGACATTAATTTGATTTTAAATAATTGAGACAAGGAGATAATTCGTGCCGTTAATACCAATGGTTATCGAGCAGAGCAGCCGGGGTGAGCGTGCCTATGATATATATTCACGGCTCCTTAAGGACAGGATAGTGTTTTTGGGTTCAGCCATGAATGATGAGATTGCGAACCTAATCATAGCGCAGCTTTTATTTCTTGAATCCGAAGACCCGGAAAAGGAAATTAATTTTTACATTAACTCACCCGGTGGTGTGGTTACGGCCGGATTGGCGGTGTACGATACCATGCAATACATTAAGCCGGACATTGCTACCGTATGCATCGGCCAGGCTGCCAGCATGGGGGCACTCCTGCTGACTGCCGGCACCAAAGGCAAGCGCTATAGCCTGCCCAATGCAAGGATCCTGATCCATCAACCCATGGGCGGTTTTAGCGGCCAAGCCTCGGATATTGCCATTCAGGCCCATGAAATTCTGCGCATGAAAGACACCCTCAACAACATCCTGGTGCATCATACAGGCAAGGATATAGAGCAAATACAGAATGATACTGATCGTGATTACTTTATGACCGCTGCAGATGCCAAAGCATACGGAATAATCGATCATGTCATCGTCAACCGCGATGACTTTGACAAATTAGAAAAGGCGGAGAGCTAAAATGACAAAAAAAGGGGACGCCAACGACAACCTCTTCTGCTCATTCTGCGGTAAAAACCAGAAAGAAGTGCAGAAACTGATAGCCGGACCTGCGGTTTATATCTGCGATGAATGCATCCAGCTGTGCAGTGAAATCATCGAAGAGGAAAAAGAGAAAGAGACCGACGATCTGGATCAGATGCTTATTCCCAAAGAAATCAAACAGATGCTGGACGAATATGTGATTGAGCAGGATCCGGCCAAAAAAGTACTCGCTGTGGCAGTGTATAACCACTACAAGCGTCTTGAAACTACGGTTAAAACAGGAGATGTGGAAATCCAGAAAAGCAACATACTCCTGATAGGGCCTACCGGCTGTGGCAAAACGCTGCTGGCCCAGACCCTGGCCCGATTTTTAAATGTACCCTTTACCATTGCTGATGCCACGAGTTTGACCGAAGCCGGCTATGTAGGGGAGGATGTAGAAAACATTGTCCTTTCACTGCTTCAGAATGCTGATTATGATGTGGAAAAAGCCAAGCGCGGCATTGTGTACATCGACGAAATCGACAAAATTGCCCGCAAATCCGACAACCCGTCTATTACCCGTGATGTTTCCGGGGAAGGTGTGCAGCAGGCACTTTTAAAAATTATAGAAGGAACCACGGCCAGCGTACCGCCTAAGGGCGGCAGGAAGCACCCCCAGCAGGATTTTGTCAAGGTTGACACCTCCAACATCCTCTTTATCTGCGGCGGAACCTTTACCGGACTCGAACAGATTATCCAGCGACGATTAGGTTCCAAGGTCATGGGGTTTGGGGCTAAAATCGTCAAGCCGGATGAGAGAAAAATCGGTGAAATCTTAAAGGATGTTCGGCCTGAAGACCTGATAAAATTCGGTCTGATCCCTGAATTTCTTGGCCGTCTGCCGGTGGTGGCCACCCTTGACTTGTTAAATGCGGATGCGCTGATCAGAATCTTATCAGAGCCGAAAAATGCTTTGGTCAAACAGTTTAAAAAGATTATGGAGATGGAAGGGGTCAATCTTAGATTTACGGACAGCGCACTTTCAGCTATCGCTAATGAGGCGTTGAAACGCAAATCCGGTGCCAGGGGGCTGCGTGCCATTATGGAGAACTGCATGCTCGATATCATGTATGAAATTCCTTCCCTGGACAATGTCAAAGAGTGCGTTATTGGAGAAGATGTAGTGCTCAAAAAAGAAGATCCGATATTATTGTTTGAGCAGACCAAAAAGCAGGCTTAGCACTGATGAATTCGTAAACGGTCGAATTCATCCACTTAAAACTTAACACCTAAAACTTAAAACGTTCGTAAAACGTCTTTTTTTGACTTTTTACGAGATCATCAAGCATAGCGCTTGAAACGTTCACAAGCAAAGAAATCAAAGAAAGAGCCATGATTAATTTCCCCAAATTTTTTAAAGAGGATGATGCCCAGGCCCCGCCAGAGGTCCTGCCGCTATTACCGTTAAGAGACATTGTTGTTTTTCCGCACATGGTTGCACCGCTTTTTGTGGGGCGTTCAAAATCAGTCAGCGCCCTTGCCGATGCCATGAACAATGACAAAAGAGTGTTCTTAGCCACTCAGACAAAGGCCAACATTGATAGCCCTACGAAAAGAGATATCAGTGCCATCGGAACCATTGCCAGCGTTTTGCAGTTGCTGCGGCTCCCGGACGGCACGGTTAAAGCCCTGGTCGAAGGAAAATCCAGAGCCAAAGTTGTTCGTTTTGTAAAAAACAAAGAGTTTTTTCAGGTTGAAATCGAAACGATTGCGGAACCGTCATTATCGGATGCAGAGAGTGTAGCACATACGCGGGCCATTAATGACAGCTTCACCGAGTATGCCAAGATCAACCGGAACATTTCCAAAGATCTTGTCAACAGTGTTGCCACCATCTCTGAGCCCGGCAAGTTGGCCGACACCGTGGCCGCCCATTTTTCCTTCAAGATCGAGGATAAACAGCGCCTGCTGGAGACGACTGCCCTGGACGATCGACTTTCTCTATTGCTGCGTTTGATAAGGATGGAGATCGACATTTTTCAGATGGATAAGCGCATAAAGGGTCGTGTCAAAGAACAGATGGAAAAGACTCAGAAAAATTATTATCTGAGCGAGCAGATGCGGGCCATCAAAAAGGAGATCGGAACGGAAGACGATCCCGGCAACGAACTCAAGGATCTTGAAAAACGCATCAAGCGCAAACGCATGTCCAAGGAGGCCGCTGCTAAAGCCAGGCATGAGTTTAAAAAGCTAAAAATGATGACGCCCATGTCGGCCGAAGCTACCGTAGTGCGCACTTATATAGATTGGATGATCAGCCTGCCCTGGTTCGACAGAAGCAAGGTTCGTACAGACATTGATGAAGCCGAGAAAATATTAGATGAAGATCATTATGGTTTGGAAAAACCCAAAGAGCGCATCTTGGAATACCTTGCGGTCCAATCCTTAGTAAAAAAGATCCGGGGGCCGATCCTGTGTTTTGTCGGCCCGCCCGGTGTCGGCAAGACATCACTGGCAAAATCGGTTTCCAGGGCTACGGGCAGAAAGTTTGTACGCCTATCCCTTGGGGGCGTCCGGGATGAAGCTGAAATTAGGGGCCACCGGCGCACGTATATCGGTGCGCTGCCAGGCAAGATCATCCAGTCTCTGAAAAAGGTCGGAGCCAACAACCCGGTTTTTTGTCTTGATGAAGTCGATAAAATGAGTATGGACTTTCGGGGTGATCCTTCGGCGGCCCTGCTGGAGGTGCTGGATCCCGAGCAGAACTTCAGTTTCAACGACCACTACCTTGATATTGATTACGATCTTTCAGACATTCTCTTTATCACGACCGCCAATACTCTGCCGGAGATACCGCTGCCCTTGCAGGACCGTATGGAGATTATACGCCTGCCCGGGTATGCAGAATATGAGAAATATCAGATTGCCAGGGATTTTCTGATATCCAAACAGATCCAAATGAACGGGCTGGGTGATTACGACCTGCAATTTTCCAAGAATGCGGTCCTGCAGATCGTGCGGCGGTATACACGCGAATCAGGGGTAAGGAATCTTGAACGTGAGATTGCCTCGATTTGCCGTAAAATTGCCCGCAAGGCTGCCAAGAAAAAGGGCGTGAAAACTTTCAAAATAACGGCCCAATCAGTTCAAAAACACTTAGGTCCGCCGCGTTTCAGGCATGGACAGATAGAGGAGAAGGATCAAGTCGGTATTGTTACCGGACTGGCCTGGACTCAGGTGGGCGGAGAGTTGCTGTGGGTTGAAACTTTGATAATGCCCGGCAAGGGTGACCTGATAATGACCGGCAAACTTGGAGATGTAATGAAAGAATCGGCCCAGGCCGCCGTAAGTTACGTTCGTTCCCGCACCGGTCAGCTTGCGATCGACGCAGAGTTTTACAAAAAGAAAGATATTCACATCCATATCCCTGAAGGCGCCATCCCCAAAGACGGTCCTTCGGCCGGGATTGCAATGTGTACATCGCTTGTATCGACTCTCACCGGCCGGCCGGTTTACCGCGATATTGCCATGACCGGAGAGCTCACCCTGCGGGGCCGCATACTGCCGGTGGGAGGATTAAAGGAGAAAATTCTGGCCGCCCATCGGGGTGGGATCAAGAAAGTTGTGATACCCAAAGAAAACCAAAAGGATTTAAAAGACATACCTGCTACTGTCTCCAAGCAGGTGGAGATCGTTTTTGCCGAACATATGGACGAGGTTCTGCCCCAGGCCTTGATTCTCAATGAAGGCGATACGCTGTTTCAAGAAAGCGATATACCCTTTGAGATCATGGCCAAAGATGTGGATGGGGAGCAGCCGACCGCCTTAATTTAATTTCCTTTTTTTAAGTTCGCCGAAGACGGACGTTGTATAAAATCGCGAAGCGATTTTATCTTGACTTAATATTGTTATATTGTTAGCTGTACAGCTCTTTAAAGGGTAAATTTTGATGCGGGCGGGTAGCTCAGTTGGGAGAGCATCGGCCTTACAAGCCGAGGGTCACAGGTTCAAGCCCTGTTCCGCCCACCATTACAAAAATCAAAAGAGGCCTGCATAACAAAGGCCGCTTTTTACGATACAATTCGGGGGTGTAGCTCAGATTGGTTAGAGCGCCGGCCTGTCAAGCCGGAGGCCGCGAGTTCAAGTCTCGTCACTCCCGCCATGAACTTAAAGCCCGTTACAATTGTACGGGCTTTTTTATTATGAGCTATTTTGTATATATCATTAGAAGCGCCAGGGACGGCAGCTATTATGTGGGCGCCACCCAAGATATTGAAGAGAGGCTGATCCGACATAACCAAGCAGGTCGAAGTATACGAAGAACAGAGGTCCTTGGGAGGTTGTATATCAGGAGGAATATTCAAAAAGAGGCGATGCTGTTAAGCGTGAGAATGCTATCAAGAACCGCAAAAGCAGTGATTACATAGAAAACCTGGTTAGAGCGTCCCGTCATTCATGACGGGAAGGCCGCGAGTTCAAGTCTCGTCACTCCCGCCACAATAATATCAGGGGTTTATGATTATTCATAAACCCCATTTTTATTGGTTAACAATCAATACCCAACAATTCCAGAATAAAAAAACCCGGCCTTCTTTCTATAAGCCAGGTTTTTAATCTTTTTATTGTAATTATGGTAGGGCTATCTTTGGAGCTGATTCATAGGCTTTATCGTGAGGGCCTATTGTTATAAACTTTACAACTTCATCAGGGGTTTCTTCGCAATTTTTGCAAGAATTTGTTTTATCATGACCCCTTGCCCTGCATTCTTTGCAGTATACATAAACAAAAATAAAACCCTTCTTAACTGAGCAGCTGTTAAATCCCTCCAAGCCATATTTTAGGGGTTCACCAAAACCTGATGGATTTTGAAGAAGGTTGTCTATTTTATTTTGAGCGCTTTTTTTGACATTAGAATATTTTTTTAATGCCGCAGCAAATTCAGGTGTAAAACGCGCTTCAGTCACAAAAGATTATCCTCCAAACACCTCTTCATAGGACAAATTATCTTCACCGGCGAGCATTTGATCTGTAGCTATTTCAATGCTTCTAACTAAAGCTTTTGGATATATGGTTAATCTATGTGGCTCTTTTTTTAAGTCAAACCATATAGAAGTATATTTTCCAAATTCTTCCTCTAAATTTAATTCGCTTATAGCTTTTATAAGTATATCCAAGTTTTTTTCATCTGTTGGAGCCTTTTTGAATACTTTCAGGGAATATTTGTATGCATCCTCATACAATTTGCTATTGATCAAAGAAACTACATAATGAGACAATTCTCTAGCACTTTCATTTGAATATGTTATTGCGCTTTTATGATATGAATGCAAATTTTCTATGTCTTGTTCAATACATGCAATCATTCCGAGTATTGAAAAAGCATCTACAAGGTTATTTTCTTTTATTTTTTCAGCCTCCGCTTTTAATCTTTTAAGTGTAAAATCATCTGCATCTTTTCTTTGTATCAGCTCATTGAGTTGTGCAATGATTTGGGCACCCTTGCTTAAAGGCTGTGCTGTAGGGCTCATAATAATTTACCTTTTTAGGGTTTTATATCTCCTATCGGCATTAACGCTTATTTTCTAAAGGAGGGACTATAATAATTGTAGGAAATTATCAAAAAGTCAAGGATAATCGTATTTTGGATAGGACCCAGGGCAGCCCTGCGTTGCGATCCCGAACGGTCGATGTTTTTCTCAATTCTTAAAACCCGGCTTCGGCATCCAAGTGTCATTATAGTTGCCGAGGAGCGGGCACTGGCTCATGATGATCTTTTGGCTATTAGCAGATAGCGGGAGACCGTGCCGAGGATT
>JACNIG010000255.1 GCA_014383215.1 Candidatus Desulfatibia vada
AAAAAAATTGACAAAATGATAAAATTGGTGATCCAGCGAGATTTTCAAAGGTCTCATTTCATGAATGGGTAATTTTCAAATATTTTCTTATGGATTCGTTATCTCAATAGAATGAACATAGCTATTTTAACAACCGAATACGTTACCGAAAAGGATTTTCATGGCGGATTAGCAAATTATCTTTATCGAGTGACTCAAAATCTGGTCTTGAGTGGTCATCACGTCGAGGTCTTTACACTGTCTGATCAGGACAATAAAATTCATCATGATGGTGTAGTAATCCACCAGGTGATGAATAGATCCGCTTTCTTCACTTTTTTAAATCGCTTAACACGCTATCGATTCAAACGAACATTTCGATTTCTATCCCTTTCCCGCTGCCTGGAAAAACGATTAAAAGAGAGACGCAAAGATCAACCCTTTGATATTGTTCAGGCGAGCAGCTGTTTTGCCTGCGGATTCTTCTCAACCTTTCAATCAAAACTACCTGTTGTATCAAGGGTATCAAGTTTTGAGCCATTATTCCGGAAATTTTATCGCAGGACACTGAGCCTTGATCAGCGTATATGTGAATGGCTCGAATTGTATGCATTAAAGAGAAGCAATGCGGTTTACGCGCCGAGCATATTTCTGGCGAATATATTAAAAATCGAAGAGCATATACCTACAGATGTATTGCGCCCTCCTTTTTCAATAGAAACAGAACGTTTTGATGAAAGCATTTATAAAAAGCATCTTAATGGGAATAAATACTTTCTATTTTTCGGTGCCATAGGATTTTTAAAAGGATGTGAAGTCATTGCAAATAGTTTGCCTGAGATGTTGTCCAGGTTTCTGGACATACATTTTGTTTTTGCAGGGAAAAGCCTGGAAGGTCCCCAGGGATTAACCATGATGGACTATGTTTATCAACAGGCTGAAAGTTTTAAAGAGAGAGTTCATTACCTGGGTGTTTTGCGTCATCCTCAACTTTATCCGATCATCAAGAATTCTATTGCCGTTGTGCTCCCTTCTTTGGTTGATAATTTCCCGAATACCATGCTGGAAGCAATGGCATTTGGAAAGGTTGTTATTGGTACAAAAGGGACAAGTTTCGAAGAGTTCATTGACGATAGTGTTTCAGGTTTTTTGGTCGAACCGGGGAGTGCGATTGAATTGACAACTGCAATGGTAAAGGTCTGTGAAATGTCTGAGGAGGAACGTGAACTTATCGGGTATTCGGCACAAGAGAAAATTAAGCACCTGAATCCGGAAAAAGCATGTAAAAATCTGCTAGAATATTTCCAAAAAATAATAGATAATAACTGAACTCCGTCTCATAATCTCCAAATTCTTCTTTTTCCCATTTTAGACTATTTCAAAAATTAACGATGTGTGGAATTGCCGGGTATATTCTAAATAATGCAGTTGGATGTTCGTCTACAAAAGTCAATATTTTATTACAATCGATTCGTTCGAGGGGACCGGATGATGAAGGGATATGTCTGATAGACAGAGAAAGAAGACGATCTCAAACTTTTAAGACAGATTTAACTGTTCCGCGCGTCGCTGCACATTTGCCCCACATCAATGATGAAGAATTGATTTCCCACCATAACGTATCATTCATTCACACACGCTATTCGGTTATTGATTTAACAGAAGCTGCTCATCAGCCGTTTATCAGTCAAGACAGTTCTCTGGTGGGTGTTTTTAACGGTGAGATTTATAATTACATTGAATTGCGTGATGAACTAAGAGCATTGGGTGTCAAGTTTCGGACATCAAGTGATACAGAAGTCTTAATTGAAGGCTATTGTGTGTGGGGAGAAGATCTCTGGCCGAAAATGAACGGTTTCTGGGCGGTTGCCTTATTTAATATTAAGAATAATTCTATTGTTTTTTCAAGGGATAGAATTGGTGTTGCACCACTATATTACCGTGAGACTCAGGATGGGTTTTTCTTTGCAAGTGCTATTCAGTCTCTCATTGATATTGATCCCGGTGGTATTGATTTGAACAATGATGCAATTTTAGGTTTTGCTCAAACCGGGATCAAAGACCACGACAACAAGACTTTCTATGCTCAGATAAAAAGCCTGCCTTCGTCTTCGACTGTGATATTTCAAGAAGGTCATTACACAATTGCTGAAGCAGCACTTAAAAAATATTGGGAGTTTCCAAACAGGCGCCTTGGCAGTAACGATATATCTTTCAGGGAGGCGGTCGAAAAGTATCGCGAAATATTTTTTAACGCGGTGGAGTTGCGTCTCAGGGCAGATGTTAAAATCGCCTTTGAACTAAGCGGTGGATTAGACAGTTCCTCTGTTGTTGCAGCAGCTGCTATGCTCAGGGATAATGATATAACGACTTACACGGCAAAGGTTGAGGGCGCTGATGAGGAACCTTTTGCGAGGTCTATTTTACAAAAGTATCCTGTTGATTACCGTGTCATCGAAAACTTTGAAAAGGATTTTATAGATGAATATGATTCTTTTTCAAAAATTATGGAAGAACCGTATGACAATCCCAATGCTTATACTCACCACAAGATGCTGAAAAAAATGAAGGCGGAAGGCGTTTCAGTAGTAGTTACAGGTGCCGGAGGTGATGAGATCCTGGCTGGCTACGAAAGCAGCTTTTGGCCTAAAGCCTATAGTGAACTAAAAAAGAATGGCTATTTTTTGCATGCAGATATTTATGAATTTTTAAGGCGTTACAAAACAATAAAAAGTTCCTTTAGGACACTAAAACACTATTTTATTGATTTACCAAAATTCATTCGACGTTTAATCCTGCCACAGAAATTAGTTGCCAAACAAAGAAATCAAACGAGTGCCCTCGCGCATCGGGAATCTTATGGGAAGCTTTCTTTTCACGAGCAGACCCTTTATCATTTTAAAGTTGGGTTGGTTCCATTCTATATGCGAAGCAGTGATCATTTTACAATGGAGATACCCATCGAGCATCGTTTTCCGTTTTTGGATTACAGGATGATTGAATTGTGCATGCAGATGCCGATTATTTATCTCATGAAAAACGGTTGGACAAAATACTTATTGAGAAAAGCAATGGAGCCTTACTTACCTAAAAAGATTATATGGCGCAGAAAAAAAATGGGTTTTACTTTTCCTTATGGTCCATACTTTTCAGCCTATCGATCGGATTTTGAACCGTTGATGCACTACCTCAGATTAATTGATTTTCCGATTGATTATTTTGGAACTTACGACCAACTATTGCCAGATCAGGCGCCTTTGTTGTGGCGGCTTCTTTCGATTGCAATTTGGGCTAAAAATCAAAATGAGGTTCTTGGGTTACAATGAAGATTGCCTTTATAGTCGACGTATTTCCGAGTTTATCTGAAACTTTTATACTGGATCAGATAACAGGTCTTGTCGATCAGGGGCATGAAGTGGAGATATTTGCCGGTGCCCGATCGAACGATAACCAATTACATCCTGAAGTTGGGAGATATCATCTTCTGGAGCATACCCATTATCACAACGAGGCGCCCGAAAACCGATTTCAGCGCGCCCTAAAAGGACTTGCAATCATTTTTCATAATTTTCTTAAGCACCCGCGACCTATCCTTTGTTCATTGAATGTTTTTAAATACGGTAGAGATGCTTTTGCTCTCTCTCTTTTATACAAAACGTCTCTTTTTTTATCGAGAGGAAAATTTGATATTATTGTATGCCATTTTGGCACCAATGGCAATTTAGGTGCATTATTAAATGAGATCGGCATAGATGGAAGACTGGTTACCATGTTTCATGGGTATGATCTGCGCTGTGGAATTGATCAGGGCCATCAGATGTTCAACAGGTTGTTTGACCGAGGAGATTGTTTTCTTTCCATATCTTCTTATACAGAAAAAAAACTATTGTTGTTTGGCCTCAACCCTAAAAAGATAAAATATCATCCGGTTGGAATTCATCTCGATCGATTTCTTTTTGAAAAGAAGGCTGTCAATTTCAACGCAAAAAGACCCCTGAAGATATTATCTGTAGCCCGCCTAACAAAGGAAAAAGGGTTGTTTCATGGGATTAGGGCTGTAAGGGAAGTAATAAAAAAAAATCCCGACATCCCAATCAAATACAACATCATAGGTTATGGGCCGCTTTATGAGGAACTGCAGAATTTCGTAATGGAGCAAGGTGTGGAAAACCATGTTTTTTTCCTTGGCCCGAAGAACCGTCGGGAGATACGAGATATTCTAAAGGAATCGGATCTTTTTTTTCTCCCGAGCAATGCGGAAGTGCTCCCCGTAACCTTGATGGAAGCTCAGGCTTCAGGACTCCCGGTTGTATCAACGTCCATCGGCGGCATTTCCGAAATCGTTGAAGAGGGAAAATCGGGATTTCTCGTACAACCGGGAGATGAACAAGCAATGGCGGATAGATTAACATATTTAATAAAAAACAAAAATAATTGGTCTGAATTTGGTAAGGCGGGAAGAAAAATTATAGAAGAAAAATACAATATTAGCAAACTAAACCAAAAGTTGATTGAAATTTTCCAGACGCTTATTTGAGCGACCTGTATATGTCCTTCAATTCTTTTCAGTTCCTTATATTTTTCCCCTCGGTAGTTGGATTATATTTTTTAATACCCTATCGGTTCAGGTGGATACTGCTTCTGGCCGCCAGTTACTATTTTTATATGTGCTGGAAGGTCGAGTATATTTTCCTGATTATTGCCTCCACCATGATAGATTATTTCACTGGGATCATGATGGGAAGGGAGGAGGATAAAAGGAAACGCAAAAAATATTTGATAATAAGCCTTTCAGGCAATCTGGGTTTGCTCTTTGCATTCAAGTACTTTAATTTTTTTAACGATTCGTTTAGAACGGTTTTTAATGAATTTAACATCTTTTATAACGTTTCGGCTTTTAACGTTCTCCTGCCTGTCGGGATCTCTTTTTATACATTCCAGACGTTAAGCTATGCCATAGATGTTTACCAAGGCCGAAAAGAACCTGAGAGGCATCTTGGCATTTTTGCGCTTTACGTTTCTTTTTTTCCACAGCTTGTTGCGGGGCCCATAGAACGATCGACTCGTTTACTACCCCAGTTTTATAAGAAACATGATTTTGATTATCGACGTGTGACTTTCGGGCTCCAATTGATGCTCTGGGGTTTTTTTAAAAAAGTGGTCATTGCCGACCGGCTGGCAGTCGTTGTGAATCAGGTTTACAATAATCCAACCGACTACACAGGAATTACACTTATTATCGCTACATATTTTTTTGCTTTTCAGATATACTGTGACTTTTCAGGTTATTCAGATATTGCCATCGGCGCGGCTCAGGTTTTGGGTTATGATCTGATGAAGAACTTTAATCGCCCTTATTTTTCTAAATCTATTGGTGAATTCTGGCGCAGATGGCACATTTCTTTGTCTACATGGTTCAGAGATTACCTTTATTTTCCACTAGGGGGCAACCGGGTGTCGACGGCACGATGGTATTATAACATAATGGTTGTTTTTATCATCAGCGGTTTGTGGCATGGAGCAAACTGGACATTTATCATCTGGGGTTCGTTGCATGGTATTTATTATTTATGTTCACTATGGCTTAAACATTTTGGTGTAAAATTATCTAATCTTTTCAATCTAAATCGTTACCCCCTCATACAAAAATTCATCAAAGTTTTTATTACTTTCCACCTGGTGACATTCGCCTGGATATTTTTCAGGTCAAACTCAGTGTCAGATGCATTTTATATTGTGACACATCTGTTCGACAACCTTGGGTATTTCATTCTCCATATTAATGCGTTGGGATCAGGAAAAGAACTGATCGGCGGGGATTTGGGATTGGGGAAGCTGGAATTGATCGTTTCAGCGATGTTGATAATATCTATGGAAATTACACATTTGATTCAGAGAAAAAGATCCATTAGAGAGTTGATCGCTGAAAAGGCCATATGGATCAGATGGCCGGCATACTATACCATTATTTTCGGAACGCTTCTGTTAGGAAAGTACGGTGTGCAGGACTTTATTTATTTTCAATTTTAACAGGGCGCATATTGAAAAGACAAAACGATCATACTTTATTATCAGCTTTTTTTGTTTGCAATTTTCTCTTAATTTTTTATCTCTTTTCGATTCATTATCAAAGCCTTACAAAAAATGACGACCTATCTTATAATAAGATTATTAACCAATTCAAAAAAAAAAGTCCCAAGATACTGTTTCTTGGCGATTCACATACGGGAACGGATATTAGCAAGGACGAACTTGATGAAAAATACTTTAATTTTGCGCACGGCAGCGATAATATCAGACAGATGTTTCTTAAATTAGATTATGCTATAAAAACAAAAACCAGTATTCAATATGTCGTTATACCGTTAGATTATCATACATTTTCTGCATATCGTCATCGCAACAGATCGTTTTCTCGTGACATAAACTACACAACCAATTATCCACTTATTGCGGATCTATACGGAATTAATAAATTGTCTGCATTCAAGGAACTACTTTCTCGCTATATTCCACTGTTATCCGTCCAAAACTGGGAGAAATACTTTTTAATATTAACGACGAAAGGCGAAGAAAAAATATTTCATGAGGAAAAAATCAAGAATGCAAACTGGGATCAATTAACACAATCTGAGAGGGTTATGCAGACTAAAACTAGAGTGAAGGAACAATTATCAGAACCCATAGTCGTAAAAGATATGGTCAATATTTTTGACAAATTCATTGCATATTGTGAAACGAAAAATACAAAACTTATTGGAGTCAGATTTCCTGTTTCAGCAGAGTATATCCGTACTTCGGGCCAATATGGCATAAGTAAAGCTATAAAAATATTTGAAGAAAGAAAAAATAAGTTCCATTTTTATTTAGACTATTATGTTCTGTTCAAGAACAATCCGGAGTTTTTTATAAATTCAGATCATTTGTCGACTAAAGGAGCAGAAGTGTTCACTAAAATATTAATGAGAGATATTGATACACGATTAAAGAATGATCAGTAATTCACCAATTGTCAGTGTAATTATTCCGACCTACAACAGGGCAAAATTATTGGAAAGAGCCGTAAATAGTGTATTGCGTCAAACATACAAAGAGCTGGAACTGATTATAGTCAACGATAGCTCAAAAGACGAAACAGAAAAGGCTATAAAGAAGTATGCAGATGATAGAATAAAATATATTTGCCATCAGAAAAACTTAGGTGGTTCCGCAGCAAGGAATACGGGGATTAAAGCTGCGCAGGGAAAATATATCGCACTTTTAGATGATGATGATGGATGGTTCCCGGAGAAGCTGGAAAAACAGGTGAAACATTTTGCTGAGGTTTCGGATAACGTGGGTCTTGTTTATTCAGGTTTTGAAGTAATTGATATGAATGGAATCGTGATTCAAAAAACATATCCGAAATTTAAAGGCAACTTATATATGCGGCTCCTTGAACGAAGTATGATAGGAGGTTCTTCAGTGCCATTGATAAAACGCACCTGTTTTAAAAAAGTCGGCTTGTTTGATCAATCACTGAGAAGCTGCCAGGACTGGGATATGTGGATGAGGATCTCAGAACACTATGCATTCGATTTCATTCCGGAGATTTTAACAAAAATGTATTCTCATTCTCACCAGCTATCATCTGATTATTCAAGTATGATTCCCGGCAGAACCCGGATGATAGAAAAACATATGAAAGTTTTTCAAAAACATCCTGCCATCTTGGTTATACATCTAAAGAGAATAGGAAAAATGCACTGTATTAATGGAACCTGGCAGGAAGCAATATGTTGGTTTAAAAAAGCATTGAAAGTAAATTTTCTCGAAATAATTAAAATTGTAGCATGGTGTGTTTTAGAATTACCTTCTATCTTGATGTTTGGTCCAAGCAAGGATTTTAAAAAATATTACCGTAACAAAATTTAGATATCGATGAAAATACTTTTTGTCGGAAATTATAAACAAGATTTTACACATACAAATTTTTATCGCGGAAAAGCAATAAGAGATTTTGGGCATGACCTAGTTTTTTTCGAAGGCAGGGACTATATCCTGCCGGGTAGAATTAGGGATAGGATTAGTTTTCTGCAAAAATGGGATTTTGGAAGACTGAACAAAAAGCTGGTCCGGTTAGCGTTGAATGAAAAACCCGATTTATGTTTAGTGATTGGTGATAGGCTTACACTTCCTTTGCCAGAAACTCTGATCCAGATAAGAAAAGCTGGATCGGGAATAGCACTTTGGGTAACTGATCTTCCATACGGGCATACATTCCCTTTTATTAAAAAGGCTGCTACGTATTATGACCGGGTCTTTTGCGCCGGGACTGAGGCAATAGAACTTTTAAAGAATGAAGGTTTCAAAGATCCTATATGGCTACCGTTTGGATGCGATTCTGATTATCATTGTCCTGTAAAACTAAATGATGAAGAAATAAAAACATATGGGAAAGATATTGTATTTGTTGGTAGCTACTATCCGAACAGATGGAATGTTTTTAAAGAGCTAAAAGAATTCAATTTGGGTATCTGGGGTCCGGGCTGGGAAAAAGCTTTAAGGAACAGATACGAGAATATATCTATAAATGATGGAAGAATAGATGTCTCAGAATGGGTAAAAATATACAGCGGCGCTAAGATTGTCATTATTATCCATTATCAGGATGATAAAACCCCATGTTACCAGGCAAGTCCAAAGGTTTATGAAGCGCTTGCATGTGGATGCTTCGTTCTTGTGGACAGACAGAAAGATGTTTTTGCTTTATTTGAAGATAAAAAGCATTTGGTTGGTTTTGATAACGTTAATGATTTGAAGGGAAAAATTCAATATTATTTGGCTAATCCTGCGGATCGACGTGAGATAGCCGATAATGGTCGGAGAGAGGTTCTATCTAAACACACCTATCGCCACCGAATAGAAGCGATTTTAGAGACGCTTTTGCAAATAAAAACATGAGGAAAAACAAATTTTAGTATGATAGCGCGTAGCTTGAAAATTCTTTATGTTCATAACCAGATTAATATCGGAGGTGGTGAGCGGAGCCTCTTGGCGCTATTTAAAGAACTCAAGAAAAAGCTTTATGAATTGTATATAGCTTGCCCCCCCATCGGAGACTTCCCTGATCAAATGAATCATATGGGCTTACAGATTTTGCCGATTTGGTTTAAAGGTATTCGACACCCTCTGACAATGATGGCGAACTGTCATATGCTTATTCGGATGAATCAGTATTATCGCTTCGATATCATTCATAGCAATTCTCCCCAAACAAACATCCCCAGTGGTATCGCCGGCAGAATTTCCGGTGTGCCTGTTGTCTGGCATGCTCGAGTTCTTCTTGAAAAGGGGATGATCGATCTTGATCGGTTTTTCTTTTGGTTGCCCTCAATGGTAATCTGTAATTCTCAGGCGATTCGTAATAGATTTCATCACATCAGAGAATATCAATCTAAATCTGCAGCAATTATTAACGGTGTTGATACAGTCAGGTTTTGTCCTGAATTTGTGAAAATAGATAAAGCAAAATTAAAACTTGGTATTGAAACAGAAACCTTTGTTGTGGGCTGTTTCGATCGGTTAGATCCCGTTAAAGATCATGAGACAATCCTGTATGCTGTCAAGGAACTTTACAAACGATTCCCCAAGATAATTCTGTTAATTGTCGGTGAAGCTTTTGATGCCTCACAGGAACGGAGGAAATTTCTCGGCAGCATGGCAACTGAACTTGGAATATCAGATGCAATACGATTTCTTGGGTTCCATGATGATGTCAGGCCCATAATGGCCGCATGCGATATTGTCGTTCAGGCTTCACGATCTGAAGGATGCAGCAGGGTGATTTGTGAAGCACAGGCCATGGGAAAACCGGTCATTGCTACGGATATCGGCGGTAATCCGGAGATTTTGAAAGATGGAATTACCGGATATCTCTTTCCTGCTGCCAAGAGTCCGAACCTAGCCAAGTTGATGGAGAGGTTCATCGTAAACGATAGTCTAAAAGGAAAGATAGGTGAAAGTGCAAGAAAAAAAGCAGTGACCGAACTGTCGATTGAACGCTATTGCAACGAAATAGAGAGTGTATATATTAAGCTTATCGAAGAAAAACGTGCGAATAGGAGTTGGTGTAAGAAAAAATCAGGATAGAGTAGTATAGGTGAAAGGACGATTCTTAGCGAATTTTATTCAATATTTAATAAAAAGGAAACGAACATTTTTTGACTTAGCTACTAAAAAAGTCAATCCAATTTATTTAAGCAAAGTGTTTTCATTATTTTCATAGAAACGGGCAGAAGTTTTAAGTCTCGTAGATTCATATAAAAAATGCTACAAATTTTTGAAGCTATAGTCTAAATAAACTTTCTTTAAAATATGGTCAAAAAGAATTAGGTGCTCATTTTGAAGCTATCAATCGATGAATCAGAAATAAAGAAAATTACCAACCTGGCGGGTTTTCAGCTTTTTTCCCATCAAAGAAGAAAAAAAAACCTTATAAAATTAATATTGCAGACATTCCCGAAGGGGAGCTCAATTTTAGATGTTGGATGCGCGTCAGGTGACATATCTGTTGAACTATCTTTACATGGATATAGGGTTCATGGAATAGACATCGAGCCTAATAGATTGTGTCGTAGTTCGCGTACTCTGGACCTCACGACTCACGTTCTCAGAGACACAAACC
>JACNIG010000318.1 GCA_014383215.1 Candidatus Desulfatibia vada
GATGCAAACATAGCCCATACAACTTCGGCAAAACTTTTTAAAGCATAGATATTTTAAAGTATTTCACTCGAATCCTCGAATCCTTGGACCCTTGAATCCTTAGGATCACTCCAACTCTTTTGGAGATGATCCTAATTTCAGTCGATGCTCGTTGCAGTAAATTATCAACCCGGTGTCGTCGGCCAGACAGGCCAGTGTCATGTTGAGGCCGGCAGCCAGTTCAACAGCCAGGGAAGTGGGGCGCGAAATGGCGCAGATAACTGGAATTTTAGCCCTGGCGGCTTTTTGGACCAGTTCATAGCTGATACGGGAAGAAAGGACTGCCAGTGAAGCCTTGCCAAGCCGGCGGGTTAGAAACAGCTCGCCGATGGCTTTGTCTAAGGCATTGTGGCGCCCGACATCTTCGGCCACTGTCAGCAACTCAAAATCCGAAGAAAAGAGGGCGGCGGCATGGGATGCCCGGGTTTTATCGCGCAGGGGCTGATGGCGGTTAAGATTTTCAAGGCACTCCAGCGCCAGTTTGCTGTCAATGGGCGTGTTATTGCTGACGGGCTGAACCATCTGATAAAGGTCTTTAACGATTTCCTTGCCGCAAATGCCGCAGCTGGTCTGGCTGATAAAGCCGCGGCGGTCCAGAAGATCGCCTATGTTATTGCGTCTTGACTGGCTGAGGGTAATGGCGACCACGTTTTTATCGGTATCATCACAACAAGTAATGGTGGTAAAATCATCCGGAGAATCTACAATCCCTTCGGCCAGGCAGAAGCCGGCGGCAAGGGCCAGTTCATTTCCCGGGGTGCGCATCACAACCGAATACGGTTTGCCCTCAATTATGATCGAGAGCGGTTCTTCGCCAAGTAGTTCATGTTCCAATGAGCGGTTGGATGATTTGTCCCATTGGATGACCGTTTTTTTTAAAGATGCTTCCAATAGATACTCCTATGAATAAGATACAAGATACAAGATACATGATTCAGGATACATGATTCAGGATACATGATTCAGGATACAAGATACATGATGCCGGTTGCTGATTACTGCCCCCCTTGCGTGCCGTAGCTCTACGAAGGTGGCTGCATACTCCTTACTGCCTACTTTTCACTGCTTACTGATCACTTCTCACTATTCCCTGATCCCTGCTTACTGATCACTTCTCACTGATCACTGTTAACTGGTATCGGAAGGTAATATTTCGATTTTGTCGCCGCTGCGGACAGGGCCGCCTTCAAGCACCCGGGCAAAAACCCCTTCCTTGGGCATAATACAGTCGCCGGCCTGGTAATAGATGGCGCATTTTTTAACACATTCTTTGCCGATTTGGGTAATTTCAAGCAGGCAGGTGTCACCTAACTTGACCCTGGTACCCACCGGGACTGTTACCCAGTCGATTCCCGATGTCGCGATATTTTCGGCAAAATCACCGAAGGTCACATCCAGGCCTTTGTTGCGCATTTTATCGATACTTTCGGACGCCAGCAGGCTGACCTGGCGGTGCCAGTCACCGGCATGGGCGTCGCCCTGGAGGCCGTGGTCTTTGACGAGGAGTGCTTCCTCAAAGCAGCTCTTGCGAGTACCCTTTTTCTTGCTGATAGCTATAGTCTCGATTTTCATATCCACATCTTTTTTTGCTATGACCAATGTCTTACATTTAGGTTAACACGTGCTGCAAGACCCAGATTCTTTATAGTTTTTCCAGATCGCAAACGCAAGCAAAATGGCAAGGACGGCTGCACCAGTCAATTCTACATAATGAGGGAATATTTCAGCGGCTTGTCCTGCCGATGCTTTGGCGGTGATTCCGAAGCCGAAATATAGCATATCGGTCACAATGCCGAGAGCAAGGGAACATATAGCGATCGATCCCAGGTAGATCAAGAGTGATCTTTTGCCCAAAAGACCTGAAACCATACTCAAAGAAGCAATGTTCGTCGCCGGTCCGGCCAGCAAAAATACCAGGGCGGCCCCCGGGTTTAAGCCTTTCAGTACCAGGGCGGCGGCAATCGGTGTTGAGGACGTCGCGCATACATACATGGGCAGGCCGACCACCAGCATCACAAGCATGGCAATAAAATTGTTGGTCAGGTATGATTCAAACAGAGTGTCCGGGATGAAATAGGAGATCAGTCCTGCCAGCAGAATACCTAAAATAAACCACTTGCCGATGTCGCCCAGAAGATCGACAAAGGCATATTTCAAACCCATGACAATTTTGGCGGGCAACGAAATCTTGGCCGGGTTTAACGGGATTAGAGATGGTCCGTTACAACCGTGGTTACCGGAGGCAGAGCAGGAACTATGTAGGGTGTTTTTTGATTTCCCCCCGGATTCGCCAAAAAAATTTTCAATAGTTCCGGCGACGATGGCGGTAATAAAGGCCGCCACCGGACGCATTACAGTCATAATAGGATCCATGAGCGCATAGGTAATTGGAATGGAATCCATACCGGATTCAGGTGTTGAGATCAAAAACGACAAGGTCGCACCGTTGTTGGCGCCTTGACGCTTCAGCCCGGCCGCCGCCGGGACAACGCCGCAGGAGCACAGCGGAATCGGAATCCCCGCCAGGGCGGAAAGAAGCACGGGACGTACACGGCCCTTTCCTAAATACCGGCTGACTTTCTCGGGTTTGAAAAAAACATAGAGAATACCGGCGACAAAAAACCCAAAAAGCATATAGATGGACGATTCAAGGAAGACCTGCCATGCAGCGGCCAGGATTTCTATAATCATATTCATTTTTATTCCTTAACATGTTCCAGGGTCTGATTGATTAAAGTGCTCACATGGTGATCATCAAGACGGTAATAAACGACTTTTCCTTCTCTGCGATAACGGACGATTTTCAGATTTCTGAGTATCCTGAGCTGATGGGATACGGCCGAGTCGGATGATCCGCAAACGGCTGCCAGATCACAGACGCACAATTCACATTTTGCCAGGGCAATCACAATCTTAAGCCGGCTTGGGTCGCTCAAAGCCTTGAAAATACCGGTAATGCTATGGAGCGCGTCCATGTCGGGAATGTTGTTGAGCGCCTTTTGCACGCTTTCATGATGTATTATTTTTTCCTGGCAGACATCCATAAGTTACCTCCAAACATATGAACAATTGTTCATATGTCAATCTTTGCTAAAAGTCAAGAATAAATAAATCTTGTATCATTATAAAGAATTTTAGCCTTTCGGCATATTGAGCGGTGAAACCGCGTTTTATAAAATCGTTTTGTGATTTTATTGAAAATATTCTTGACAAATATTACGAAACGAATAAATATTGGTAGTTTCTTGATTGATGAATTCATAAATACCGAAATTATCACGTTTTAGGTTTTTATAAGCCTAACACTTAAAACGTTTGCAAAAAAATAGTATTATATTGGATTTTAGGGAGGTTTATATATATGTATGCTATTGTTGCTTCTGGCGGGAAACAATATAAGGTTCGTCAGGGCGAAATATTAAAGGTAGAGAAAATTCCAGGGGAAGTCGGCAGCCCGGTTGCTTTGGACAGCGTCCTGATGTGTTCGGACGGTGATGCGGTCAGTATCGGACAGCCGATTCTCGATAATGTTGTTGTCAAGGGTCATATTGTCGAACAGCACAAGGCCAGAAAGATTATTGTTTTCAAATATAAAAAACGCAAAAGATATCGCCGCAAGCAGGGGCATCGTCAGCAGTATACGGCAATCAAAATCGACAGTATCGAAACATAAAACGAAAATTGTTTTAATAATAAGGAGTTAGCACAATGGCACATAAAAAGGCCGCCGGCAGCACGAGAAACGGCCGCGACAGTAACGCGCAGCGACGCGGGGTCAAGCGGTTTGGCGGACAAAAGGTGCAGGCCGGCAATATTATAGTGCGCCAGCTGGGAACCAGAATCCATCCGGGAGACAATGTGGGTATGGGCAAGGATTACACTTTGTTTGCCAAGATCCATGGTATCGTAGCTTTTGAAAGAATGGGGCGCAGTCGTAAAAAAGTAAGTGTTTATGCAGAGTGAAATTCATTGATGAAACGATCATTACCGTTCAATCCGGTAGCGGTGGCAAGGGCTGTGTAAGTTTCAGGCGTGAAAAGTTTATTCCGCGCGGTGGACCGGACGGTGGCGACGGCGGCAAAGGCGGAGATGTTGTTTTAGTAACGACATTGAGAAAACGTACCCTATATCAATTTCGCTTTAAAAGTCAATTCAAAGCAAAGAACGGTTCCCACGGCCAGGGAAAGCAGAAAACCGGCAAAACCGGCCAAGATCTTGTCATTGAAATTCCCCCCGGAACCCTCGTCAGTGACGCTGACAGCGGACAAATTCTTAAAGACTTAATTGAACCCGGAGAAAAATTTGTACTGGGCAGAGGCGGCAGAGGCGGCCAGGGCAACATGCGGTTCAAAACCTCCACCCACCGGGGGCCCCGCTTTGCCCAACCGGGTGAACCGGGTGAAACCAAAAGACTCAAGCTCGAACTTAAACTCCTTGCCGATGTTGGTATCATCGGTCTTCCCAATGCCGGCAAATCTACCCTTATCACGGCATTATCTTCAGCACGTCCCAAGATCGGCGATTATCCCTTTACAACCCTGACACCTACCCTCGGCGTAGTTGCAACCGACTGGGGAAATCCTTTTGTGGTTGCGGATATCCCCGGATTGATCGAGGGGGCGCATAAAGGAGCCGGGCTCGGCATCCGTTTTTTGAAGCATATTGAGCGAACCAGTATTCTTGTTCACCTAATTGACGTATCAACAATTGATTTGGACAACCCCCTTAAGGACTATCATACCATTAATAAAGAGCTGGCCATGTATAATCCCCGGCTGGCGCAAAAGGTTCAGATTGTGGTATTAAATAAACTCGATCTGCCGGAGGCGCTAGAAGCTGTCGAAGCATTTCAAGCTGCAGCCCAAGATCTCAAAACATTACAAATCTCCGCCCTAACCGGTCGGGGTGTTGACAGTTTAATTTCGCTAATCATACAATTATTGGACCAGCCCCATGAACGCTAACAGAGCCTCGATATTTAATGACGCCCGTCGTGTTGTGGTCAAAGTCGGGAGTAATGTCCTTACCGCAGATCTGGGATTGAATTTAAAGGCGATCAGGTCCATCAGCAGACAGATTTGCCGCCTGATCGAGGACGGGCGGGAGGTGATTCTGGTGTCATCGGGAGCCATGGCTTCCGGGGTTAAAAAAATTGGTCTGGATAAAAGGCCTAATGAAATTCCCAAACGCCAGGCGGTTGCCGCCGTGGGCCAGGCCGGACTCATCATGGAGTATGACAAGGCCTTTGGAAGGTATAAAAAGAAGGTCGCCCAGATTCTTCTGACCGGTGATGATCTTAATGATCGTCAAAGGTATCTGAACGCGCGCAATACGCTCAATGCCCTGTTGTCATGGCAGGTTGTTCCCATTGTTAATGAAAATGACACCGTCATGATCGAAGAGATCCAATTCGGCGATAACGACAATCTGGCGGCCATGATTACACTGCTGATGGATGCCGACATACTCGTCAATCTTACGGATATTGACGGCCTTTACACCAGGGATCCGCGCACATTTCCAGAGGCCGAGCTGATTCCGGTGATTTCTACCATAAGCAAGGATATTAAAAAGTTAGCCGGTGATATTCCGGGTTCGCTGGGTACCGGCGGCATGCTGAGCAAGGTTAAGGCCGCCGGAAAAGTGACAGCAGCCGGCATTCCCATGGTGATCGCCGCAGGCAGCAAGCCTGACATCCTTACAAAGCTTTTTTCCGGCCAGGAGCACGGAACCTATTTTGTGCCCAGAAAAGAAAAGTTGAAAAGCCGCAAGTGCTGGATTGCTTTCACCCTGAAGCCCAAAGGGGTTATTAGCATTGATGAGGGTGCTGCAGTCGCAATTCTGCAAAGGGGTAAGAGCCTGCTGCCCAGCGGCATCGTCGGTGTGGAAGGCAAATTTAGTGTCGGGGCGCCGGTGGAATTCAGAAGAGGCGATGGGGAGACCCTGGGTGTCGGGCTCGTCAATTACAGTTCGGTCGATATCCGTAAAATTATGGGGCTGAAGTCGAGCCAGATCGAGCAGCGCCTGGGGCAGAAGCCTTATGATTACGTCATCCATCGCGATAACCTGGCCATAACGGCTGAATGCAGAATATGACCCTAATTGAGTTAAAACTCAATGTGTCAGTTGTTTGTTGTCCGTTGTCAGTTGTAAATCTAACTCGCTTTATCCGGAGTTATGATAACGCTTTGGCTAAAGATTGATAAATCAAGACTTTAACCCCAAATGAGCGAAAATGCTCAATTGGGTGTCCGTTGTCCTTTGTCCGTCATCCGTTGCTAAGCAATAAGAAGCGAGATTATATTTCAACTACAGGTGAAACACAAAAAGAGGCCCAAAGAACCTGTAAAACCACTGACCACAGACACCTGATCGAGTTTTGGCTCGATTAGGGTTAAATTAGCTACGGACAACAGACAACGAACAACGGACATCGAGCGTTTCTCGCTATTAGGGTATTATTCAAGTTAAAAGTCGCTGGCTTGTCTAAGCGCAGCGAAGGTCTCATACTGTAAAGAGAGGCTTGATTGAAACGCATCGGGCTGTTCGGCGGTACATTTAATCCGATTCATCGGGGACATCTTCAAGTGATTCAGGAGGTGATGGAAGCTTTTAGCCTGGATCAAATCAAGCTGATTCCGGCGGCCCTGCCGCCGCATAAAGAATCCGGAGGTGTGGCTGATGCCCAAGATCGTTTGCAGATGATCCGGCTGGCAGTTGCAAACTATCCGGCTCTGACGCAAACTGTTACGGTATCCGATGTTGAGTTGAAACGACCGGGGCCTTCATACACCATCGACACGGTACGCTATTTTATGCAAGTCCTGTCGGAAAATAGCCGGCTTTTTTTCATCCTGGGCCTGGATGCTTTCCATGAGATAGATACCTGGAAGTCTTATCTGGATCTTTTTGAACTGGTTCCCTTTATTGTCATGGCACGTCCGGGCGTTTATCGCCATGACGGTGACTTGAAGTGGGAAATCCTTGAAAAATATCTTAAATCGAAGATTTCAGATGCCTATCGCTTTTCCGTTTCGCAATCATGTTATGTTCATGCTGAAAAACAGCCGATTTTCGTCTTTGATGTTACACCGCTTGAGATTTCCTCAACACAGATTCGCGAATCAGTAAAGAATAGACGCAGTATTACACCTTTAGTTCCTGAAAAGGTCGAAGATTTTATAAAAACCAAAGGGCTTTATTTATGAGTGATGATCTTGATCCGTCTCTGGATTTTTATGTCAAAGCGGCGTTAGGGAGAAAAGCTTTCGATCTTGTGATTCTTGACGTCAGAGATTTAACTTCGATTGCAGATGCATTTATCATCTGCAGCGGACGTTCTAACCGCCAGGTTGCCGCAATTGCGGAATCTATTCAGGTGGAGCTTAAAAAGCACGGTATCAGGCCTTTGAGCGTGGAGGGCAAAAAAGAAGGGCACTGGGTATTGCTCGACTACGGACATGTGATCATGCATGTTTTTTATGAACCGGTCCGCAGCTTCTATGACCTTGAAGGCCTTTGGATAGATGCCAAAAGAATAAAAACCCCAAGCCTGATCAACGCCTCCGATCAGGATCTAAAACCCGACGCATAAAAAGTGCCTAAAGTTTGAAGTGATCTAAAGTTAAGGAATCCAGCTAATTATATAAAATCAGTGGAGCGACACGCGGCGCAAGCGCCTGCGCTGCGCGAGCGACTCCATAATTTTAGGCACTTTAGCTCACTTTAGTCACTTCAAACTTGTCCAAATTGCAGGAAAACAGCCCCTTTCAGGGGTAACCCAAAGCCTGGCCCTCTGGACCAGGATAGTTATTTGCCGGCCACATCTTTACTGCAGTGTTTACAAATCTTGGCTCTTTTCTTGATGACTTCAGCGCAGAACGGGCATTCCCGGGTGAAATGTCTTTCGTGGAGTTTACTGACCGCCGCATCCATATTTTTCTGAATGATCTGATTGCCGACTTTGGTACTTCTTAGCGGCTCTAAGGCTTCCAGTGATCCGACGTCGCCGATCATCTCAGCTGCTTTGGCCCTGACACGGGCCGGTTCGGTGGCATCCAGGAGCAAGCGCATCAAGGTGATGCCGTCTTTGGCCATATAGGCGTCCGTAAGAATCTCAAACCCTCTTTTAGTGGCCAGCTTTAAAGCTTCCTGCTCGGCCAAAACCTGGTCGTCGATGATTTGTCCTGTAGCCCCCACGGGACTGAACACAGGGATGAATTCGTACTGCTTTGTTCCCGGATAACACATGCACCGGCAAGAAGCGTTATGGGCATACTTTTCCTGGATATCATCCCAACCCTGCACATATGGGGGGCACTCATCGTTGAAACAGATATACAGGTAAGGAGTGCCCCAGCCGAGGCCGTCACTGAACGTAAAAGGGGGAACTTCCCACAGTTTCATATCCTCGCTGCAGTAGCGGCACAGTGGTTTTTTTTGAGATAAGATTCTTTCTAAAACTTCTTGTTTGGTTTCAAAAGACATTTATTATTCTCCAAATCTAATTGCATCAGTAGTTTGCGCAAGGTACTAACTTAAGCCCCTTTTAACATTTGTCAATATGAAATCCTCTGGCAATCCCGGACATTTCACTAGTTAGTGCCCATCCATAAATTAATTTGAGCACTAATCAGTTTCCAATTCATATATGGATGGAAACTAGGATGGGATGCCATCGCCATCCCACCCCCGCAGGCTGTAATAATCGTGTCGCATGGACTTTAGCTCCGCCTCTTTGATTCCGTTTCCTGTTTTGAGAGGCTCATCGTACAGGCGCTGCGGAAGGTTATCGTCTTCGAGTTCAAGGCCTTCCCGCAAATTAAACCGGCGGACCAGGTTGACTATCTCTGCCGCTTTTTGCTGTAAGGTCTCTTTTGTGTGCTTTGATCCGGTGGTCATTTCAATGATCTGTTGCAGCCGCTCCCAGGGATACAAATCTCTGTAGAAACGGCAAAGAATTAAAGTGTCCATGAGGATCAGACGGTCTTCGTAATCTACTAAAAGCTCTGCTTTTCCTTCGATTTCCCCGGGATCGCTAACCCCTTTCAGCTCCGGATTGTGGATCGTTGCTCTTAAATGACACGCTCCTCTGCCGGCGGTTGCAAATGCAAGGCCGCACCCCTTTAGCACCCTGGGATCATATCCGGGAGGTTCAAGGCCCTTAACATGGACCGCCGTATCCTCCATGTTCCAGACTCCGGCCGCATGACGGATACCCCGGGCAAGGATGTCACCGATATCTTGACGTTTCGCAATGTTTATAAGCAAAGCGGCAATGGCATCCACATCTCCGTAATTGATTTTAAAATCTATCTTTTTCTTTAAAGCCGCTTCAATCGCAAATCCGCAGAGATTTCCGGCCGTAATTGTATCCATGCCGAGCCGGTCGCAGATATCGTTTAGATAGGCAATTTCTTCAATACTATCAACCATGCAAAGACCGCCGAAAGCAAAAATTGTTTCATATTCAGGGCCTTCGATCCTGAGCCCGGCGTGACGGCCGTTTAAAACCGTGGTCATGCGGCCGCAGGCGATAAAACATTTGGCGCAGGCGCGGGGCTGAACCCGGCACTGCCGATGCAGCGCTTCGGCACTGATATTTTCCCATTTATCAAAGTATCCCTCAGACCAGTATCGGGTGGGGAAAGCTTTGGCCTGGTTAATGATTTTTACCATGCTGGGAGTCCCCATGGCTTTATAATTTTGGACTATCGGATTGTCTTTGCTTGAGGCGGCCATTTCCTTTGCAAATGCTCGCACGCCATCATTGTCAAACAGCCAGCGTTTTTTGTTACCCTTAAAAACAATGGCTTTAAGTTTTTTTGAGCCCATGACGGTTCCCGCGCCGGCTCTCCCGGCGGAGCGCCAGTAGTCGTTTTCGATAACAGCAAAGCGAACCAGGTTTTCTCCGGCCGGGCCGATAACGACGGCACCTGATTTCGCTGACGCCCGGCCAACATCACCGAATCTTGCGTTTACAGCGTCTTCAGCTTCAAAAGTGTCCATGCCCCAGATATCGTCGGCATCATGGAAATCAACACCATCAGGATGTACGACCATAACCGCAGGGCTTTCGGATTTACCTGTAATGACAACGGCGTCGAACCCGGCGGCATCGACAGCTTCCGGTACTTTGCCGCCGGAGTAAGATTCAGCATAAAAACCGGTCTGGGGAGACTTGGTAAAAACGCCGTACCGGCTGGAGCTCCATATCAAGCTGCCGGTGGTCGGGCCGGTGGCAAAGATTAAACAGTTGTCCGGAGAAAGCGGGTCAACCCCTTGGGGGTTGGTCGAATAAAGCAGATAGGTGGCCAGTCCCTTGCCACCCAGGTATCTGGATAATATTTCGTCGTTTAAGGGCACAATTTCGTATGTTTGCCCAGTAAGATTGATTTTCAGAATCCTGCCGTAAAATCCATGCATTGTATTGCTCCAGCAACAGGAGGCCTATATTAAAGGTCTTTCCTTATCAAAGGGACGATCGGGCGGAATTATGCCACAAGGGTAAACCAATATCAATAAAATCTATCTAGTTTCCATCCATAAATGGCTATTTTTCCGATGAGCGGCGTTCTCCGCGG
>JACNIG010000117.1 GCA_014383215.1 Candidatus Desulfatibia vada
TAACTTGTTGTTCTCCTAAAAGAGGGAATTTATGGGAGTAGGGGCTGTCTGCGACGACAACCTGAATTGCCTGGCGGACCTTATTATTTATCAAAATAGGGCCAATCAGGTTTCCGGTCATTGCATCAGGTGACCCTTTTGGAATATTAACAACAACATATAACTCTAAATGACTGTTATCGCCGTCCCCATTCCAGGACATCTCCTTTAAGGTATGCTTTAGATCTATCTGATAGTCCGGCTTGAAAAGCAAGGGGTTGGTAATGACAAAAGCCAGCGCCGGATTGTCAACGGACTGGTACCAAAAGAAAGGCGAGTTTTCCTTATGCTGAAGTACCACAAAACGCTTTTTATCCGGAAAACCCAGCATGCCGGAAGGCATATTGATAATTTTCTCTTCTGTTACATCGATCGTTCCGAATCTGGTAGTTTCAATCTTCAACTTTACCCTCTCTCCCGGAGCTGATGTTTTGTAAAAGGGCGGCCGCCTCGGCAAGATCAGCATCCCTTACATCAGACGACTCCAGATTTGCCTTTCGGATTCTTTCATAGATTTCATGGCGATGAATAGCGATGCTTTTAGGCGCATCGACCCCCAGCTTAACTTGAGCCCCTTTGATTTCAACCAGCGTAACAACAATATCATCGCCAATATTAATGCGTTCACCCAACTTCCTTGTTAGTATCAGCATAAACCTTCCCTGGTTTTTAGTAGGCGTTCACAGGTTTAGAGTTCAGAAGTTCAGCCTGCGACGAGCTCAGCCGAGTCGGGTTGCTTTTTTTGTTAACCTTTACTCACCAGCCCCGAACCTGTGAACGGTTACGAATAATAAATATATCTTTTTTATCTTAGTGCCTTGGTGCCTTAGTGGCAAATACTTTTTGGTTTCGTCCTGCTCAGGTTAGAGTTTTACTTCAAATAATTTACCAGACTCAATGTCATAACCCTGGCAGAAGAGGCCAGCGTCGCCTGGTAGGCAAACTCTACGGACTTCAGATTCATGACCGCTTCAGTGATATCAGCATCTTCAACTTCCGAGAGCCTCTCTGTATTGCTGAGGTTCATATTTTCTAATATTTCTCCCTTGACTTCTATGCGCCGCATTTGGGCACCCACATATGAGATTTTTTCAGAAAGAGCATCAAAGTTAGTATCCAGACCGGTCATCGCATTTTGGATGCCGCTGACATCGTTGGTTTCAAGTGCGGTTTGAAAGTCACTCAGGGTGGTAAAGAGGGTTCCAAACGCCGCACTCCCGTCGCTGCCGACCTCTATGGTAGCATTTTTACCACTTTTTATGGTAAAAGCGTCGTTATTCCCAGTATAAGTACCATTCTGACTGAATGGAGCGGTATCGGTTTTTGTACCGCCGAAAATATAACGCCCGCTCACATCCGTGTTGGCTAAAGAGGATATTTCTACCAGCATGTTTTGAACGATTTGGGCGGCCGAGTTCCTCGAGGCAGCATCTGTAGTGGCGCTTGCCATCTGAACAGACAGGGCCCTAAGCTCGGAAACAATGCCCTGCGTTTGGCTCAATGCGCTTTCAGACGCAGCCAGCCATAAGTTCCCAAGGGAAATATTTCTTCCCAACTGCTCAATGTTTGCCAGAGCGGCCTTAATGTTCAGACCCTGGGTAACCCCGACCGGATCATCGGAAAGCTTGTTAATGCGCTTCCCGGTTGTAACAATCAGATTGGCGTTATTCAGTTCCTCGGCAATACTGGCAAGCTGATACTTGGCTGCATCGAAAACACTTTTATTTGCTACCCGCATATAAAGAAGCTCCTTTATTTCACCTGTAGTAAAGCTACATACATTTCATCCGCAACATTAATAATTTTAGCTGCCGCTGCATAGGCATGCTGAAACTTTATCAGATTGGCCATCTCCTCATCAAGGGATACGGCCGAAATGCTGTCCCGAACGGCAGTTAACTTGTTAACCATAATTTCATTAAATTCTTTGGCTCTTACAATGCTCGAAGAGGTAACCCCTATAGAGCCTATCGTGGCATGATAGTAGTCTTCAATGGTCGCAGTGACAGTCTCTGGCGTATTGCCATCGATCCTGTCGACCGTAGTTCGAGTAATCGTGGTATTCGTGTATTGCAGATCGGCAATGGCTAAAGCATTGCTGTTGTCGCCTGCGGCCCTATCCCCGGTACCGGCGTCAATTTGGGCCGCCGCAATATAATCCTTATTGCTTAAAACAGTGTTAATACCAATAGAACTTGCGCCGCTCCCTTGAAAAAAAGTATTGATGCCCAGGGCTGCCGTAAGCCCGGAATCCTGCGCAGTATCATCGGAAAAACCAAAACTGTAAGTGCCTGCAGCAGCAGCAATGTCGAATGCCACAATACCGTCTGCAGTTAGGGCAGTAGCAAAACTAACAGCGATATCCGAACTCCCGTCACCGTTAAGGTCAATGTCAAACCCGTCATTATCACCACCAATATCAGTTCCACTGGCAAGGGTATAAGCGCCAGGGACATTACTGACTCTCCAATTGTCTGTATTAATATCGAAGGTTACAGTTTCGGCATCTACCGCCGCACCGGCATTAGTCACAGTAACCGTTATGTCATCGGTCCCACTCCCGCCAAGCTGGAGGTCAACCTCGTTAGCTAAATTGGTCCCTCCAATTACAATGCCACCGGTGAAACCGCCGTCGTTTTGAACGCTCCAACTTGTGGTTGGCTGGTCCCATTCCAGGATAATTCCCGTAACACTTTCATCCGCTTCAGCCGGGATATTAATGGCTACGCTGGCCGTTTCGCCTGCGATTGTATCTGTCGTATTTTCAATGGCAGGTGTCTGGGTCACTGTCAATGGAGCCGTACCGGCAGAGGGGGTGCTTGTAGTCAGCATATCGTAATTGTTGACCGTTACTGTAGTGTTAGCCGCGGTAACTCCACCGCTATAGCTGTGGTTTTTCAGCTCAAGGTCGGTTCCGGCTGTATAAGGAGTAAATGTCAAAGCATTAGCAGATGTCTTGGATGCCGTAACACGGGGGGTTTGCCTGTTGAACTGGCTTACAAAAGAATCGAGCGTCCAGTGCCAGTCTGAGGGCAGGTTGGCCGTAGGTGTCCCGTTCGCATCTGTAGTGATGGTAAAGGCATCGCCGGCAAACAAATACCCTGAAGTGAAAGGGAGTGTCATGCCGTCAACGGTTACCGTAGTGTCGGACGCGGTCAGGGTGAAAGTACCTGAAGTAGTGCTGTTTGACCAATCTATCTCTATGTTATCTGTTCCTATTGTTCCGCCTGAGGCTGAATCAACCGTGAACGTATAGGTATCTAAAATATTATTGGCGGTGCCTGTAGGGGTCATGACTACCGGGGCGGGTGTGCCTCCGGCTACGGTGTTGACTGTCAATATGTTTCCGGCAACCAGGACGTCACTGGCCGAAAAGCTTAATGTGGCTCCGTCAATAACGACACTTGTGGCCGCTGCGGCCATGGTCACGGTTCCCGAGTTGGGCGTCTTGGTTTCACTCCAACTGAATTGTACTGCATCCGTACCGGCTACCCCGCCCTGTGTCACTTCAATCGTATATGTGGTGTCAGCAATATTAAAGGTTGTGGCCCCATAGCTCGGAGATGCAGTGGAGATCCCCATATCGACATCAATCGCTACAGGCAAAGTTTCTCCGCTGTCATAGGTCCACATCTTGAAATCTTTGGTGTAATCGATTTTGTTGCCATGGGAAAGGGTGTCCAGAAGACCGCTTGAACCGGTTTTGTAAGTTCCTGTAACAGCTGTATCAAAAAACTTCAGACCCACCCCCTGGCTGTGCTGTTCATTAACGGACCAGATAAATTCTTTGGCCACGGCATCAAGGTCCAGTTTATACTTGGCAATGATCCCGTCACGCATCTCAAGCCATCCACCAAGTTTTCCGGTGGTTAAATAGTTCGTAATATCGACCGACGTACCACTTGAGTTCTCCCACAGCACCCGGTTTCCATCAGTGCCGCCCAGACTGAGATCAAAGCTGTCTGTTCCGGCCACCAGGATGCCGCCTCTGGTCGTTGTAACGGTGAGAGTGCCATTGTCCTGCTCAAAGGTCTGGACATCCAGGTATCCGTATAGTTCCGAGATGCGTGCATTGCGTTTGTCTCGAAGGTCATTGGCCGTGTTGCCGTCTGACTCCACCGTGATAACTTGCCGGTTGAGATTGGCGATCTCATCTGTAAGCTGGTTGATCCGTTCTATTCCAGTCTTAACGGCACCTGTTAAATCCGTTTCTATCTGCGTCAAATCCTGGTTCAAGATGTTCAATTGTTCTGCCAGAAGGCTGGATTGTTCATATAGTGCAATCCGTTGCGGAACTCCTGAAGGGTCGTTTGAAATATCTTGCCACGAATTCCAGAAATCGGACAGCATTGAACTAATACTGGTATCGGAATTTTCGTTAAAAAGACCCTCAAAAATCCGCATGTAATTTTCCATCTCCTGGGAAGATAACATGCTCGATTTTTCCATCATGAGCCGATTTTCGACCAATTGATCAGTCGCCCTGACAACCGAACCTACCTCCGCACCGCGCCCCAAGAGCAGACCGCCGCGCTTTAAAGGATCTTTCGCAACGACGACAGGGCTTTGTCGGGAATACTCGGGGGTGTTAACGTTGGCAATGTTGTGGCCGGTCACCTCAATACCATACTGCTGGGTACTCAAAGCGGTCCTGGCAATATCAAGTATAGATATTATGCTCATGCTTAAACCTCCCTGCTCAGCAATACAGGAGCGCCGGATTTACTAAAATGACATTTGTCGTTGTACATAATTCCTGATCCGTCCGTGCCCGTTATGATCCCTATGATCTCATCCAGAAATTCCAAAGAATCATTGACAAAAGAAATGTTTTCTTTTCTGAAGACCTCGATCTCGCTCTTTAATTTAATAAGCCGCAGGTACAACTTTTGAAACTCAGCTTTGTATTCTACGGGGATCAAGTCCATTGTGCGGTTAAGCTCAAAAGTTTTTTGATTTTCCTTCAAATCAAGAGCTGCAACGATTTCCTGTTTAGTGGTATTTATTTTTGCACAAATCTCCTCTTTTTCTGCAGATATACTCCACAGTTTATCCAAATCTAAATTTGTCAGAGACTCTCTTTCGTGCTTAAAACAATAAAGCAGGTCATGGTAAAGCATGATCTTTTTGTAAAAAAGCTTTTCAATCAAACGAACGTTAGGCGTTTCCATAACTAAACTCCCTATTCTATTTATCGGAAAATCCGGCTGTAAACTGAAGATGATTATTTCGTGCTGAATTCGAATTTTTGCGAATTCAGCAGTTATCGATCCTTGAGGTCTGCAAAAAGTATCTTTGCCAACCCAATACCACCGCCTTTAGCAATTCCCAGGGCCAGGTTTTCGTCAAACATCGCGTCCATAATCTGACTCTCGGTACTATTTCCAAAGAGTCCGTCCTTTTCAACGGTGGACCGCATTGATTTCAGCATATAGGTTATCAAGATGGATTCAAACTCGGTGCAGGCTTTTTGCAGTTTCTGCACTCCGGCCTTGGAGACATCTTTTTGCAAGGCCGCCGTCGCCGGATGCGCTGCAATCGGTTTTAACATAGCGTGTCTCCTTTATATAATTTCCAATTCTCCCTGAAGGGCACCCGCGGCCTTCAGAGTCTGCAAAATAGTCATAAGATCCCTGGGGGTAACACCAATGGCGTTCAAGGCCTTGACCAATTCACCGATTGTTCTTCCCGGCTGGATCAGAATAAGTCGGCTTCCCTCCTCGGCGACGGTGACATCACTATCCGAAGAAACAACGGTACTGCCTCCCGGTGCTACGATTGTACCGTCCTCCATTTGGACAGGGGCCGCCCCTTCGCCCGAAGGTGCAAAGGCCAGTGGTTGTGAAACCTCTTTGGTCTCTTTGATCTGTATGCTCAAGTTTCCATGAGCGACAGCAACTTCTTGGATCCTGACATTTTGTCCAATCACCACGGTGCCCGTCTTCTCATTAACAATAACTTTGGCTATATTATCAGGTGTGACCTCCAGGTCACCGACCTGGGCGATCAGGTTGACCACTTTATTTTGAAGCCTTTCAGGAATCGTCAGTTTTAAGGTGCCCGAATCTATCGGTATAGCAAGACTCTCTCCCAGGCGTGTGTTAATGGCATCGGCAACCCTGGTAACCGTATTGAAATCCGGATTGTCTAACATAATAGTCAGCTCTTTTTTATTCATTATCGACAAAGGAACCTCTTTTTCGATTGTCGCTCCGCCGCTTATTCTTCCTACCGTGGGATGATTTTTGGTAACTCCTCCTCCGTCAGCCCCACCCGCGGTATAACCGCCAATGGCTACGGCTCCCTGGGCCAGAGCATAGACATTGCCGTCCACCCCTTGCAGGGGGGTCAGCAGAAGAGTACCTCCCGACAGGCTTTTGGCATCGCCAATGGACGATAAGGTTATGTCGATTTTTTTGCCTATGCGGGCAAAGGGTGGCAGGTTGGCACTCACCATCACAGCGGCAACATTGCTTACTTTAACATCAGCGGCACTGACGTGCACCCCCATGCGTTCCAGCATATTCACCAGGCCCTGGATGGTAAAACCGGTCCCGGCTTTATCACCACTGCCGTTAAGACCGACTATCAAGCCATAGCCAAACAGCTGATTTGGCCTGATCCCCTTGATCGAAGCGATATCCTTGATCCTCGCCGGCATACCCATGGATGGACAAATGAAACCAAACAACAATATAATCAGCAAATATAATCTAAAACGGCCAGACATGATCGACTATCCTCCCTAACCAGCCCGGTTTCTGTTTATCCGCTACGGGGCCTTTGCCGGCATAAAGTATCCTGGCGGAAGCCACGTACGTAGAAGAGATTTCATTGACTGGGCTTATATCCTCCGGCCTTATTATGCCCGAGATAGTTATGAACTGCATTTCATTATTAACCTTGATCTCTCTTTTTCCATTAATATAAAGGTTCCCGTTGGGAAGAACCCTTTCAACCACGGCCGCAATGAAGGCCTTTACATGCCCGTCCCGATCACTGCTGCCTTTACCGTCAAACTCCATTCCCAGAGACGCTGCGAATAAATCATCAGTC
Organism: Candidatus Desulfatibia vada; assembly: GCA_014383215.1. Lineage (GTDB taxonomy): Bacteria > Desulfobacterota > Desulfobacteria > Desulfobacterales > UBA11574 > Desulfatibia_A > Desulfatibia_A vada. Next base: position 7,096 of record JACNIG010000117.1, read on the forward strand.
CCCGGGTTCTGTGCCAGCGTTGGGTTTTTGTTGGCCAGCTGCTGCATATAACCTAAAAACTTTAGTTTGGCGGCGCTGATACTCGATGATCGACTCGTTTTGGTATTGGCATTCAGTTTGGCCTCCGGGTCTTCCACAATTCGCACGGTGACAATATCGCCCACTTTTCTGGCTCTGCTGTCCGGAAACAGATCAACCCCTGAAATATTCGACCATAATGACCCTTCCGCGGGCCGGGGAGGAGTAAAAACCGGAAATCCGGATTCACGGACCTCTTTGATTCCAGCTGGAGCAGATGTGCTTTTGGGCGCGCCGGCACAGGCGGTTAAAAAAACAAGTGCCATGCATAAAATTATGTATTTCCTTGTGGGCATTGATTTCTCCTTTGCTAAAAATCCACCATCACAGTTGAGGGATTTACGATTTTTGCATAAATTTTTCTTTTGCTCATCAGGTTTTGAACCTCTACGAGTTCGCCCGCAAAACCTTTCATTAAAACCTTTCCGGGAACAGTTATCCTTAGACCGCTTGATTCTGCCAGAATCGTGACCAGATCACCTTTGTTGACTACCGGAGATTTTTCCAGCATCCCTGCTTTAATACTCTTATCTGCCTTGATACTATGTTTGGCCATCAGTCCGGTCACTTTGCCGATATCGGTTAAATAGTTTGCAGATACGTGAGAGATATTTCTTCTGGCTAAATAAACATCGTCTGTTTTGATGATCTCTCTCCTCTTAAGATTGCGAGCGGCGCAAACCACCGATTCAAATACATCCGCCCAGCCGGAAAGTTTAACCTTGTTCCTTACCACCCCGTCCACGCTGATAACAGCGACTAATTTTACATAGCCTTTCAGCTTTTCACTGTTTTTTTGAAACAGCTGCATGCTGATCTTTCCGGAGGCAACAGGCCTGTTGCCGGAAACTTTAAATTTGGACACGGCTACATCCGCCCTTTCTTTCCCCAGGCGACGGCAAAGATATTGAATATAGACCTCTCGAAGCTTATCTTCCGTTATGGATTGATAATTTTGTGACCCGGCTGTTTCACTCTCTTTGCCGGCGGCCGGCTTGGCCGCTGCAGACAAGCAAAGAGCCAAAAAACAAATTAGAACAGCTGTTATTCGGATGCTTTTAATCATGGCGATTACCTTTTGAGATTATTAACTATTGACATCATGTCATCGGCTGTTTTGATGGCCTTGCTGTTGATCTCATAGGCCCTCTGAGCCATAATCATGGAGACCATCTCTTCCACAACATCCACATTGGAAACCTCCAGATACCCCTGCACAACTGTTCCCATACCATCGGAACCCGGCGTGCCGGAAACAGCTTCCCCTGAGCCGTCGGTGGCTTTATACAGATTGTGCCCCATACTTTTAAGGCCCGCCGCATTGGCAAATGAATATAATTCGATAGTTCCAAGTTGGCTCCCCGTACCTGTAGCGTCAAAAGTAGTTACGGTTCCGTCGGTGCCGATTTCGACAGAAACCGTTGCCGCTGGAACGCTCATCTCCGGCTGCAATTTTTCACCGTTGGGCGTGACGATGTTGCCGTCTGAATCCAATTTAAAATTACCTGACCGGGAATAGGCATCCTCGCCATTGCTGATTACCTTAAAGAAACCCCGGCCCTCAATCGCCAGGTGCAGTTCATTTTTGGTCTCCTGAAAATCTCCCTGTATGAACATTTTCTGGACACCGACAGGCATTGCCCCCATACCAACCTGGATGCCTGTCGGGACCTGACCGCCGTCCGCTGTTTGCGAACCGCCCTGGCTGATAGTCTGATACATCAAGTCCTGGAAATCGGTCCTGCTCTTTTTAAAACCGGTTGTACTTACATTGGCCAGGTTATTGGCAATAACATCAATAGTCATTTTCTGGGCGGACATTCCCGATGCCGCCGACCACAATCCCCTTAGCATAATTATCTCCTCCCTTATTACAACATACCTTGATCATTAATCATTTTGCTGGTAATTTCATCAATAGACTGAATGGCTTTTTGAGCCGACTCAAACGATCTGTAGGCTTCAACCATCTTAATCATCTCAGCCGTCGGATTAACATTGGAACCCTCCAGATAACTCTGTTTAACACCGGTTTCTTCGGCTGCTAAAACTTCACTTTCTTCTCCTTGATGGGAGTAATACGAACTGCCTTCTTTGCTAAGAAGCCGAGGCTGCTTGAATGCGACCAGCATTAACATATCCACCGACGTGCCGTCCACGACAACCTGTCCGTCATTTGTTATGGTCATCTTTCCTCCGGCAATTGTAATGGGGCCATTTTCCCCCAAGACGGCATCACCGCCGCGAGTCACCAGAACACCCTGGGCATTAAGGCTAAAAGCGCCGTCCCTTGTATACCGCACTCCTTTGGGCGTCTGAACCTTAAAAAAACCCTGGCCCTCCAAGGCCACATCCAGGTCATTGCCTGTATGTCTGACAGGACCCTGCGTGAAATCGGTTTCAGAAACGTAATTCATCGAAAGTGCCTCACTAAAAGAAATGATATCTTTCCGGAACGCATTCGTACTCAGATTGGCCATATTATTGGAAATGGTTTCAAATCTAAGCTGGTGCACCAAAGCACCGTCAATTAATGTATAGATCCCCGATATCATATTCTGACCCCTTCCTTTGTTGGTTTAATTATTGATTCTTTTTATTGCAATATCAATGCCAACTGCAACCGGATGGCATCTTTGCATAACATATTGATTAATTTGCGATTAAATACGCTGCGTGAAATGGTCTAACATCGGCTGGATAAAAATCCGGAGGAAAAAAATGCCTATGGGAACTTTTTGCCGCTACTTTCTGGAACCTTTTACAAGCCGGATTTGTGGTAACTTCTCAATAACCTCGGGGAAAAGGGCTTCAGCGCGGCAGAGCCGCTTCATATAAAATCGCTTTAGCGATTTTATATATTGATAGCGCCTTTTTTGAATAATTCTGAAACCCGACGATTTTATAAACCTAACTTATTAAGAAATTACGATTTGTGGTAGGAACTATCTGAGTTTAGGGAATAAACAAATGCTAACAGCTCAGCGACAACAAGATAAAGATCAGGCGGGATCTCGGCATTCAAGTCGAGTTGTGATAAAACCTCTATCAGGTCAGGGTCAGGGTGTATGTGTATATTATGCTTGCGGGCAAGTTCAATTATTTTTTCAGCGACTTTGCCCTGCCCCTTGGCCATGACCCGGGGAGCACCATCTTTTTCAGGCTGATACTTTAAAGCAACAGCTTTATTTTGTTTGGCTCTTTTCATTTAGGCGTTCACAAGTTACATTTATGCCGTACGGGGTTGTTTTGAAAGATGAACGTCAAACAGACTGAACATCGAACATCGAACGTCCAACGTTGAACATCGAATAATGATGTCGCTCCGCTCTGCAATTTAATTTCATTGGTTTTTTTATTCATCATTCGATGTTGGACGTTGTCGAGTAGACCGGGGCCTTCCATGGCTATAGGCTGA
>JACNIG010000122.1 GCA_014383215.1 Candidatus Desulfatibia vada
TATAGAGCAATGATCACTCAAGTAATTTAGAGGTGTAATATGAAAACTAGCTCACCACAATGATTTACACTCATGTTCTTAATAAGGGCGGCATGGCCGTTCGTATTTCTCTTGAAAAAAATACTTTCCGAACAATAGCTTTACAAAATTATCTCCTGGAGCCGAACAATTACCATCTATCTTGCCGTTGATTAATGCAACAATTATTCAAATTTATTACGTTTTGTCGGTCAGGCGATCCGCATACCCGCTCCTGAAATCAGGCAAAGCACTGCCCCTGAAAGTGGAGGAGGTATATATTCTCTTGCATATTCGTATTCCCCAAAGTAAAATTTTCGAAACGGGTTTAATGGCTGTCACAAGATGATCAGGGCGTGAAGATATGAAAATTAAAATCTATACGGTGGGCGGAACCATCGATAAAATCTATTTTGACGAAAAAAGTGCCTACGAGGTGGGCGAACCGCGGATCGGAGAGATACTTCAAGAGGCGCACGTGAATCTCGGTTTTGAGATAGCGTCCATTCTGCACAAAGACAGCCTCGATATGACCGACGACGATCGTCAAAAGGTTTACGACACTATCACGGCCGACAAAAATCGCTATATTGTGATCACCCACGGCACCGACACCATGATTGAAACCGCTTTGAAACTAAAGACCATACCCGATAAAGTCATGGTCCTTACCGGATCCATGGAACCGGCGCGGTTTAAATCCAGCGATGCCGCCTTTAACATCGGCTGTGCCGTGACCGCCGTGCAGATTGCCAAACCCGGTGTTTACATTGCCATGAACGGCCGCATCTTTGAAGCCGACAAGGTCAGGAAGAATCTTGACAAGAACTGGTTCGAACCTAATTGATCGTTTAAAATTGTTACAAATAAATATAAATTTTTCACCGCAGAGCCGCAAAAAACGCAGAGGTTATATGTTTTATTGTTTTCCGTTGAGAGGACGAAAAACAATAAGAAACATGCCCTGCGGGCATTTAGAGCCATAAAATATCGCGTAGCGATTAATTTTTTTCTTTGAGCTCTCTGCGTCTTTGCGGTGAAAAACATCCCGGCCGGTTCGGAAATTGGAGGAACAAATATGGCGGATGAGTTGAGTTCAAGTGTAAAAAAGGTGCAGGATGCTCTCAAAGGCTTTGGTCTGGCCTGTGAGGTGATTGAAATGCAAGAGACCACCCGCAGCGCCCAGGACGCCGCGCATGCTCTAAGCTGCGATGTGGGCCAGATAGTTAAATCGCTGCTTTTCAAAGGCACGCGGTCCAAAAAGCCCATTCTGGTTGTTGCCAGCGGCGCCAACCGCATCAACACCAAAAAGCTCCGCAAGATTCTGGACGAACCAATCAAGATGGCCCACGCTGATTTTGTGCTCGAAATTACCGGCTTTGCCATTGGCGGCGTTCCGCCCCTGGGGCACGCTCAAAAATCAGAAACGTTCATTGATGAAGACCTTTTACAATACGATGAAATCTGGGCGGCGGCCGGAACCCTCAACTCCATGTTCAAACTTACCCCAACGGATCTTCAAACAATAGCCGGCGGCCGGGTCATATCGGTCAAATAATAAAATCGTATTACGATTTGATGACACGCGGCTGCGCCGCTCAACCAGGGTTTTAGTTTATCTTATCAATTGAGCGGCTTTACCATGACCATAACATGAAGTAATCACTGCAATTTACACTCAATGCTTTACCTTCAAATCATTTCTTGGTATTCTATCTTTAAGGCATTCGCAAAAAATTAAATTCATCACGAAAGCACGAAAGCACGAAATTACGAAAACACGAAATCTGGTCATAAGCACGCCTGTGCTTTAAGCGTTTAGTTTGCAACCGGGTGCGGCGGATCCGTCAGAGCTGAAATTTTCAAAAGAAAAAGCAACCCTGAACCTGTGAACGCTTACGGTAACACAAAGATAAAAAAATGAGAGCAATAATGGGCAAAAAACTGCTTGTCGGCTTTATCATCGTTGTACTGCTGATGGTTGTGCTGGCCGTATATTTGACGGATGTCAGTCAGCATTCCCTGCAGCAGGCTGTCGGCACAAATTCCATATTGCTGGCAGGAGAGATGCTCGAGCGTATAAACTCTGCTGTTTATGACAAAATTGAAGAGCTGCAATCACACCTCACAGATGAATCATTGCAAAACATTATACGGCATTCAAACAAAGAATTTGAAAATCTGGACAGCCTTCAAGAGTATGTTACTCAAAAGGATAGAGAATGGGTGCAGACTCCCAAGGATCAAATTACGCCCTTTATGCAAGTATTGATCCATAACGAGCTTTCGAATCATCTGAGAAGAGAGTTGGTCGAGTTCTATAATAACAAGTATGGCTACAAGTTTTTTGGGGAGATTATTGTAACCAACAAGTACGGAGCAAACGTTGCGCAAACCGGGAGAACGTCTGATTACAGGCAAGATGATGAAACGTGGTGGCAGATTGCACGCGATACAGGGTTTTATGTGTCCGATATAGCCTATGATGTAAGTGCCGGAATCTATGCTGTCAGTATCAGCGTCAGGATTGAAGACGAAAATGGCGACTTTATTGGAGCAATTAAAGCTATTCTGGCTGTTAAGGATATTGTCAGAACAGAAGAAATTGCAACCAGAAAACACAAAACAACAGAAATCAAATTAACGACCAAGGATGGAAAACTGATTTATGCCACCAAAGTTTTCAAAATTCTCGAAGACGTATCCGGCAAAGAATATTTCAAAAATATAAAAGGAGCAAACGGCTCCTTTATTGCCGTGGAAGACGGAATAAAACGGCTGTATTCCTATACGCGGTCTACCGGTTATCGAGAATTTGCCGGACTGGGGTGGATTCTTCTGGTGGGGCATGACGTCGCCGAAGTATTGCAACCCGCAATTATGTTGAAAAACCACATGATAGCCGCCTCCCTGGTGCTGATTCTTTTGAGCATGGTTATCGCCTCTTTCTTTTATGCTTTTATCTCCAAAGCAGAAGCGCAGATCCAACGGCAGAGTGCCATTCTGGATGCCATCAACAAAGTGTTCAGAAAAGCATTGGCGTGCGATAAAGAAGAAGATCTGGCGCTCATATGCCTTGCGATCGCCGAGGAATTGACCGCCAGCAAGTTCGGCTTTATAGGCGAGATAACCTCGAAAGGTCGCTATAACTGCCTGGCCTTGAGTGATCCGGGATGGGAAGCCTGCCGGGTGCCGGAATCCCACGCCCCACTATTAATGAAGAACATGAAAATAAGCGGAATCTGGGGACGGGTACTTCAAGACGAAAAATCCCTGATCTCCAACGATCCCGCTTCCCACCCCGACCGCGCAGGTCCTCCTCCGGGCCACCCCCCCATAACTTCTTTTCTGGGAGTTCCCTTGAAACACAGCGGCAAGACCATCGGCCTGATTGCTTTGGGCAACAAAAAAGGCGGCTATACCCTGCATAACCAGCATGCCGTGGAAACCTTATCCGTTGCCGTGGTGGAGGCGCTGATGCGCTACCGCGCAAAAGAAGAGCTTAGAGAATACCGCCATCACCTTGAAGATCTGGTGGAATCGCGTACCGCCAAACTTGAAGAATCCAACCAGCGGCTTCAGGCCGAGATCATCGAGCGGATACAGACCGCAGAGGCCCTCAAGGAAAGCGAGGAGAAGTACCGTTCCATTCTCGACAGTATCGAAGACGGCTACTGGGAAGTCGATATTGACGGGAACTACACCTTCTTCAATGATGCCATGTGCAGGATACTCAGGTACCCTAAAGATGAATTAGCGGGCATGAATAATCGTAAATACATGGACAAAGAAAACGCCAAGAAAGTATTAAAAACCTTTAACAACGTTTACCGTACAGGAATATCTACAAGAGCACTCGACTGGAAGCTCATCAGAAAAGACGGTTCTGAATGTTTTATTGAAACGATGGTATCTCTGATGAAGGATCCGGACGGACAGCCGACAGGTTTTCGAGGTGTTGCCCGCGATATCACCGAGCGCAAGTTAGGAGAAGTGGAAAAAAAGAAGATGGCAGCGCAGCTGCAGCAGGTCGAACGTATGGAGTCTTTAGGCACGCTTGCCGGCGGGGTTGCCCATGACTTCAACAACCTGCTCATGGGTATCCAGGGGCGCACCTCTTTGATGATGATAGATGAAGATTTTACCCACCGCCATCTCGAACATCTGCGGAGTATCGAAAAATATGTTGTAAATGCTACTGACCTTACCAAGCAGCTTTTGGGTTTTGCCAGGGGCGGAAAATACGAAGTCAAGCCGTCAAACCTGAACGAACTGGTTAAAAACAACTCTGAAATGTTCGGCCGCACCAAAAAAGAGATTACGATTCACTCGAAATTTCAGGAAAATATCTGGCCGGTCGCGATTGACCGGGGACAGATCGAGCAGGTTTTGTTGAACCTCTATGTCAATGCCTGGCATTCAATGCCCGGAGGCGGAGATCTATACATTGAAACAGAAAATCTGATGCTGAACAAACAATATGTCGAATCCTATCAAAAAGATGTTGGCCGATATGTTAAGATTACGATTACCGATACCGGCATCGGGATGGATAAAGCCACGCAAACAAAAATATTTGAACCCTTTTTTACTACCAAAGAAATGGGCCGGGGAACCGGCTTAGGGCTGGCTTCCGTGTACGGAATTATCAACAATCATGATGGCTTTATAAGCGTTTACAGTGAAAAGGGGATCGGCACAACTTTCAATATTTTCCTGCCGACTTCGGAAAAAGAAGTCGTCGAAGAAAAGAGGCCGTCTGATGATATTTCAAAAGGTACGGAGACCGTTCTTATTGTTGATGACGAACAGATGATTATTGATGTCAGCAAAGCTCTGCTGGCAAAGATGGGATACAATGTGCTGACTGCCGGAGGAGGAAAAGAAGCCCTTGAAATTTATAAAGCGTATAAACTCAAGATAGATCTTGTGATCCTTGATATGATTATGCCGAATATGGGGGGTAGCGAAACCTTTGACCAACTCAAAGAGATCAACCCGGATGTTAAGGTTCTGCTTTCAAGCGGCTATAGCATCGATGGTCAGGCCACGGAAATATTGGAGCGAGGTTGCAGCGGCTTTATTCAAAAACCTTTCAATTTGAAAAGACTATCCCAAAAATTAAGAAATATTCTGGATAAGAAATGATCTCCAAATATTCTGTATATCCTTTCCATTGACACAAAATCATCATTAACCTATACTGCTTTTGCGCTCAATCCTTGATGGCGTCGTAAAAACTCACGAATTCAACTATAGAAGGTTTATAACAGAGTGATTTCATTCCGGCAATACTTAAGCCTGCTTGGTGGTTTATCTCTATTATTGTTCGTTTTATCCGGGTGCGCGGGATTTGGTAAACGGCTGGAGTCTCCCCGAATTACGCTTGCCAATATTAAAGTTCAGGAAACAAAGGTTTTAGAGACAGTTTTCCAGATCGAAATCCGTGTATTTAATACCAATGAAGTTGCACTTGAAGTAAAAGGGATCGAGTGCGATATTGAACTCAACGGCAAGCATTTTGCCACGGGCGTCTCTAAGGCGGAAACAAAAATCCCTTCCTATGAAACCACTTTGATCCCCATGACGATGTATTCCTCGATTTTGGATATCGTCATGGGGTTAAAAGGTTTATCCAATACAGTCAAACTCAAATATAGAATTACGGGGAAGCTCCGTCTTGGTAAAGGAGCTGTGCCGGCAATTATCCCATTTCAGTCTCACGGAGAGTTACCTTTGGGAGGGTTGTCGGTTCCCAATAATACCTAAAACCTGCACAAACTGTTTTTGAAAAGAACTATGGTTAAAAAAATAATTTCAGGCGGTCAAACCGGTGCTGACCAGGCTGCCCTCGATGTTGCTATAAAGCTTGGAATTCCCCATGGCGGCTGGATACCTAAGGGAAAATTGACGGAAAACGGTCCGCTGGAGGACAAATATCAACTTCAGGAAATGGACAGCACCAATTATAATAAACGGACCGAACAGAATGTGATCGACTCAGACGGTACCTTGATCATATCCCACGGCATACTCACAGGCGGATCAGAGTTTACGCGGGAGATGGCTATTCAACACAACCGTCCCTGGCTTCATGTGGATCTGAATAAATCCATTGCTTTTCATGCCGCCCAAGAAATAAGCTCCTGGATCAAGGAATATAAAATTGGAGTTCTGAACGTTGCCGGACCCAGGGCAAGCAAGAACAAGAAGATATACAAGGCCGCGGCGGATATCTTAGAGACCGCTTGCTACCTGGATATTGTCGGCAGCTCCGGACCGAACTCCACCGACTTTGCCGCCGGGAGCTTTGCAGGCATGAAAAACGACAATCTGCCGCGGACCGTAGACCAGGCCGTTGGCAAGCTGCTGGCGCAACTCTCATTGAGAGAGAAAACCATGATCGCGAACATTGCGGAAGAAAATTTACAAAATCTCTATCACTCTCTGGAAGAATACATGCGCAACGAATTTATGTTGTGGCTTGAAAATAAGGAATTAATGCAATCGTGCCGCTCGCTTTCCGGAAAGCATGATCTTGACGGATATAACGCCGCCCTGGTGATCATCAAAACGTTATGGATCAGACTGCAGCAGACCAATGTTTTGCGCATTGTCAAATAGTTTCCATCCATAAATGGCCGAAAACTTTAAACACGATGGGTGTCCAATTCAGAAAGGTGCCATATGCTAAACGTTATTTTTGTATGTACGGGTAATATCTGCCGTAGTCCCATGGCAGAAGGATTTCTGCGCCACAAGTGGCAGGAGATGGGACGCCAAGACCTGAATGTCTCATCCATGGGTACTCACGGACTGGATAGCTCTCCGCCCGAGCAATACGCCCAGGCGGTCTGTGAGGAGCACGGTTGTGATATTTCATCCCACCGGTCGCGGTCGCTGGTTGGCGATGAGTTGCAAAAGGCCGATTTGATTTTTTGTATGGAATCGGTCCACAAAAAATTCGTGCAGACTTTTTTTCCTTGGTACCGTCAGAAGGTTTTTCTTTTAGGAGCCTGGCCCGGAAAGGAAACCCGGAAGAGCTCCATCGCGGACCCCATGGGAGGTTCGTACGAAGATTTCCAGCGGATATTCACTATGATCCGCAATCATATTGAACGTATATTGCCACAACTCTAGCCTGCATTTCTCATAAAGAATTTGTTTTGGTTTTGAAAACAAAAAAGAAACTGCCTAAAACAAACGGACAATTTTTTTAAGCTCCGACAGGCAAGAGATTCTAAAGTCACTGGCGATTTTGCAGGGTCCCGAGGTTAGCCCGTTATCGAGGAAGACCGTCATAATGCCGGCAGCTTGACCGGCCTGGATATCAAAGACAAAATCTCCCACCAGCAGAAGCCGGCTGACATCAACTTTCAACCTTCGCGCTGCCATGAAAACCCCGTCAGGGTGCGGTTTGGGTTTGACGGGTGTATCCCGGGTAATGACCAGATCAAAGTCGGAAATGCTGACGGCTGCAAAATTTTGCAGAGTCCGTTTGATGGAACCAAGGCTGTTGCGGCTGATAATTCCAAGAGCGATGCCCTGGGAACGCAGGTATTGAATCAATTCTTCAGCCCCTTCATTAGGCTCCGAGTTTTCAGCAGCAATACTTTCAAAGCGCTCCGTTAGGGCCAGAGCTTCGGCTCGCTGCCCGGCAGTCGGCCGGTTTTCTATAAATTCCAAAACAGGAGTGTCAGGGGGACAGCCGATGGTTTGCTTCAGCAGGGAAAAATCAAGAGCGCCGGGTTTTGTCAGGGTGCCGTCAAAATCAAACAGAACAGCATCGATGCAGAATGATCTTTCGCTCAATTAAGGTCACACTTTATAAGTCATAGGGGGTCAGACTCTCAAAACCCTGGTCGGTGACCAGAATAGTCTGTTCAAACTGGGCCGAAAGCGATCCATCCTTGGTGACGGCCGTCCAATTATCTTCCAGGATAGTAAGGTGTCGTGCTCCCAGATTGATCATCGGTTCAATGGTAAAAACCATGCCCGGAACCAGGGTAACGCCCTCGCCCCGACGTCCGAAATGAGGAACCTGGGGCGCTTCATGAAAATCAAACCCCACTCCGTGGCCCACAAACTCCCTGACCACCGAACATCCCTGGCCTTCAGCATACTCTTGAATAGCCCACCCGAGGTCTCCAATGGTGTTTCCGGGCTTTATCACCGACATGCTGCGTTTGAGACTCTCACGGGCCACCTTCACGATCTTTTGGGCCTCAGGTCCGGGCGTTCCCACAAAGTATGTTTTGTTGGCATCGGCGTAATAGCCTTCCAAGATCGGAGTTACGTCTACATTCACAATATCCCCGTCTTTTAAAATTCGCTCTCCGGGAATGCCGTGACAAATCACCTCATTCACGGACACACACACACTCTTTGGAAAACCCCGATAATTCAAAGGCGCAGGGATGGCACCGTTTTTAAGAGTAAATTTATGAACCAGGGTGTTAATCTCATCCGTGGTCATACCGGGCCGGATTTCAGCTTCTACCATATCGAGGGTTTCCACGACCAGCTGCCCGGCACTGCGAATGCCTTTGATATCCGCCGGCTCTTTGAGTCGAATCTTGTATTTTTTAGCATACAATCTCTTCAGTTCGGCAGGCTCCAGATCAATTTTGCTCAGGCAGCATTTCTTATATTTGCGCCCGCTGCCGCAGGGACAAGGAGCATTACGCCCCATTTTGAAAGTTCTGTTTTTCATATTACAGAAAATAATAGGATTCTAGTGCCAGGTCAACAGATTATTGAATCCTCTTGTTTGCAGGTCAAGTCCTAAGCATCTTAACGTACTGAGATTTAGAACAATTTATTTCTTGTAATTTTCAATGAGATTATTAATGATGATCTCATGAAAAGTCACGAATTCAGCTATAGATGGCTAAGCAGTCTTCGCATAGCTACGCCGTGCCAAGGTAAAAAGGTTCATATACCCCCGCCAAACCTCGGCGGGATAAAAAGGCGTAGTATTTTTTCAGGAACGAGGCCATACATGTAGCACGCCGCAGACGGAAACCCGCGGAGAACGCCGCTCATTGGAAAAATAGCCATTTATGGGTGGAAACTATTTAATCTTGCATGGAGGTGTTTATAATGTCCAAACGTTATAATCTTGTCTTTGATGGAAGTATTATGGAAGGGGAAAACATCGAAAAGGTTAAAAAAAACATAGCCGCCTTGCTAAAAATCGATGAAACCCAAATTGGGCGGTTTTTTACCAAAGAAGCTGTTATGATCAAAAAAGATGTGGATAATGAAACCGCCTTGAAATTTAACAAAGCATTTGAAAAGGCCGGAGCAATACTGACTCTTGAAGCCGTTGCAAGCACCGCACGGCCGGAAGCGGCAGATGCAGCCGCAGAGTCCATGCCGCGCGCATCGGATACCACGGCATGTCCCAGTTGTGGGTATGAACAGGAGGAATCAGCCGAATGTATTAAATGCGGCACCAGCTTTGAACAAACTGAAAAGACCATTATCATGGACAGCTCCCCGGCATCGCCCGATCAGAAAAAAAACACAAGGACTGCCGAAGGGGCCTTGATCCTTACAAATATCGAATCGATCCCGGGCAAAAAAATCGTAGAGCATTTCGGTTTAGTATCGGGCAGCACCATCAGAGCCAAACATATCGGCCGGGATTTTATGGCCAGTTTAAAAAACATCGTTGGCGGTGAACTGAAAGGATATACCGAACTTTTAAACGACTCACGCCGGCAGGCTGTTGACCGCATGATAGATCAGGCGCGACAACTGGGGGCAAACGCCATCGTCAATATTCGCTTTTCAACATCGTCCGTGGCCCAGGGTGCCGCCGAGCTGTACGCTTACGGGACTGCCGTGCGATTTGAGTAAAAGGAGGGCGCCATGAATGATCTTACTATAATTATCACTTTAATTGCCATCGGTTATATTGCCGGGACCTGGGCTGAAAAACGGCATTACCGCTCCATAGAAAAAAGGGAAAAAGAGTTCCTGGACCTGCCGGCAATAACTATAAAAAATGTCGACATCGATGATGCTAAGGTAAAAAAAGCTGAAATTGTGTACGGGGGTGCCGTAATCTCCGTTGACTACTTTAAACGCATACTTGCCGGTCTGAGAAATATTTTTGGCGGTGCCGTTAAATCCTACGAAAGCCTGATTGATCGGGCCCGGCGGGAGGCGCTTCTGCGTATGAAAGCAATGGCTCCCGATGCAACCATGATCATCAATGTTCGTATAGAAACATCAACCATCGGAAGAAAATCACACAAAAAAAGCGTGACGTGCCTTGAAGCGTTTGCCTATGGAACCGCTATTTATTTAGAGGAATAGCATGAAATATACGGCCAGATTGCCTGAAACCAACGTAAATGTGACGCCGACATCGCCGCTGAGGGAATTTTTCGTACTTTTGTCAGGGGTCATCGCTATTATTGTGGGTATCTATTTATTGTTGGGTCTGGCCCTAAACATTATCGTGCCACGCATCCCCATGACCTTTGAACGCAAGATGGCAGGTCCATTTATCAACTCAATGGCCTCGGTGGATAGATCGTCTGAAAAAGCCCAAACAGTACAAAAGCTCTTGGATGTAATCCAGGAGCGCTACGCCAAACTTCCGTACACATTTACCGTCTATCTGCATGAGAGTCCCCGGGTCAATGCGGTTGCATTGCCTGGAGGAAATATAGTTGTTTTTTCAGGACTTTTAGAAAAAATAGAATCTGAAAATGAATTGTCCTTTATTCTGGCACACGAAATGGGACATTATGTAAACCGGGATCATCTAAAAGGGGTCGGCCGCGCTTTGGTTTTTATAATGATTTCGGCCATGCTGTTAGGGCCCGACAGCAGTGTCGGCAACTTACTGGCCCAGTCTCTTAATATTACTGAAATGGCGTTTTCCCGCAACCAGGAAACACTGGCTGATGAGTTTGCCCTCAATGCATTGCACGGCACCTATGGGCATGTGGGCGGTAGCGCTGACTTTTTTATAAAATTAAGTCAAGAAGTAGATACCGGCCTTTGGGGGCATTACTTCTCCACCCACCCGGAGAACCTGAAACGGATAGCACATCTGAAAAACTACAGCCGCATACACGGATTTGCCGAAAAATTACTCCGGAACATACCGGCGATAATCAATAAAAAAAGACCAGCTTAAGCTGAATGCCGGTGTAAACCATCCCTGCTAGAAACCTCGACCGAGTCGTCCTTTTTAATCTTGCCGTTATTTTCGGTTTCATTGTTGTCAAGCTGATGCTTCCTTCTCAGCAGCTTCTTCTTGTCATCGGGGGTACGGGTATCATATTCAATATTCGGCATTTACATTCCTCCTTTGATATAATCCCTGATCATTTCCCTGATTTTTTGAACCGGGGCCTTATCTTCTCTGCCTTGGCATAATTCTACAAAACTTTGCCATATTTCAGGCTCAATTTCCAGTAACACGATTTCTATGTTTTCTGTTTTCGAGCTTTCAGGTTCCGCACTTTTGGGCTTCGCAGCTCTCATCGTTGCTTTTTGGGGCTGCTGCGCTTCAGGTTCGGTTTCAGCATCCGGAAATTTAAAATACACGTGCAGTAGGTCGCCGTACCGGATGAGGTTGCCAATTTCTGACGGATTCATACCGGTGGTATCTCCGTCCAGCAGTTCAATCGTTCCTACTCGGGCCATATCCAGAATCGTTTTATCAAAGACCTTTCTAATCGTCTGTGTTTTTTCTCTGACTTTATCGATTCTGTAATACTCTAATCTTCCCAACTCTGCAACAGCCTGGTTGATTTTATGCTCAACTTTCTTTCTCACCTTGCTCCCTGGGGCTGAATTCGTGACTTTTTACGAAATCATCAATATCGTTTAACAT
The DNA here is from genome assembly GCA_014383215.1 of Candidatus Desulfatibia vada. Lineage (GTDB taxonomy): Bacteria > Desulfobacterota > Desulfobacteria > Desulfobacterales > UBA11574 > Desulfatibia_A > Desulfatibia_A vada. The sequence goes on from JACNIG010000122.1 coordinate 11,879, forward strand.
ACGATAGCTGAAAATTCAACCCAAACTGAGTGTTTTAAGTGTTAGGGCTTTAAGTATTAAGTATTTGCAAATAATCGTAAAACAATAACTTAAAACCTAACACTTACAACCTAATACGGGATGAATTCGACTTTTTACGAATTAACCAACTTAGTTTGCAATTGTTGCTGATATATCCTGCCATCATACAACATAGTGTATAATAATTAACTTAACATACAAAATGTGGTTGACAGGCTATTAATGGCAGGGTAAAATCTAAACATAATGAAAAGGGGAATGTGGTTATAAAATTTAAAATGATTTTTTTAACTTGATTATACTGGAGAAAATATCATGGGTAAAATCTTGGTCATCGATGATGAAGAACAGATTGTACTTATGCTCACAATGGCGTTATCAAAATTCGGCTTCAATGTTGAAATAGCAACAAATGGCTTGGAAGGAATCAAGAAGTTTGATGAAGAATGTTTTGATTTGGTAATAACGGATATCTGTATGCCCGTCCTGAGTGGGAATGATGTAGTTAAGTACGTGCGCAACTCCGAAAAATATTTTACACCGGTTATCGGTATCACCGGGACCCCCTGGCTACTTGAAAATGATTACTTTGACGCCGTCTTTACCAAGCCTTTCTCAATCGAGGGTCTGGTTGAGGCTGTCAGCAGTCTGACTGCAGCAACCTTAAGTTCTGTGTCTGTCAGCTAATGTTTTTTGAAAAGTCTCGTGATCATACCCATTCACTAATAATACTGTCCTGTTTGTTTGCTGGCGGCTCGTTCCCGGTGTTTTCGTATTCATGGTAACTTTTTTCCTCTTTTTCAGATTTTTTAGCTTCAACAGTTACAAATTTCGTTCCGGCATCGGAATCAAATAGTTTCGGAAAATTAGATTTCAACCCTTTTTCTGAGCTAAAAACGGTTTCGTTTTCTACATAAATAGAAACGTTTTTCTGCTCCAAGGTATTGTCCAATTTTTGCCCGTTAGCATGTACGTATGGCCCCTTACCATTTCCGGGCAGCTTGAACTGACCGTACTGCTGTTGCCTAATATAATTATTAGTATTGTTAGAAGTTTTCATAAAAACTCACCACGTTTGCATTAAAAAATCTGAAATGCAAAGTATCTATACAACAAGACTGATAGAATCTTGTGGCTGCCCGGTATCTTGCCGTGAAGACGCCTCGCTTACTAAATAACCTTTGGCATTATATGATTCCATTCCACCGCCGCTGTCTTTTGAAACATCCATGCCTGCCAATTGCTTAGCAACATTTCGACTGCTGACGTCAAGATTGGAATCGCCACTTTTACCCGAATCTTCGACAGCTCTCGGCTCTTCGGTTTCAAGATCCTGTTCTACCTTGATATCCGGGGCTTGTGGTACAGGCAGACTATTTATACCATCGGTAATCATGTCCATTCCCTCCTGTTGCGTGTAAAAATTTCAATAAAAAACCCGCTTCCTAAAAGGGGAAGCGGGTTTTATTCTTTCAACCTGGCAACCCCGCTGTCTTATCCCACCCTGCGGGACTTAGACCGGAAGCTTTGCGTCCCTTCCTTTCGGAAGGTTTGCCCTTCAGCAAATCAAGTGATACTTGTCTACACTTTACATATCGGCACTACACATTGAAAACTTTAATATTTTTTTGGTTCTTCTCCAATTTAGTTGGAGAAGAGGGTTCAAGTGTTTGCTTTCAATCGATTTTATTGTCGTTTTGAGTATCCTTTCAATTTCTGCTATATTTGAATTCCTACCAAAGGAAAGACATTTTCTTTTATCCGGGCGACAACCGATCGGGCCGTTTCCTGTGCGCGGTCGGCAGCGGCGCCGTTGGTTTTATATGGCGCATCTGAAAGCGTAAGTTTTCCAGCCAGGCTGGACTGATGTTTTTTGACAAAATTTGCGGGCAGGTCGTCGGGAACTTCGACCCCTTTCATGACAGCCCACGCCATGGTCCAGGCCCGGGCCACATTCATGACATTGTATCCGCCGCCACCCAGAGCCACCCATTTAAGCCCCCAGGATTTGATTTCCCGCACCAGCCTGATAAAGCCATTGGTAGTCAGATTCAAGGCGGCCAGAGGGTCTGTCGACAAGGTGTCTACTCCCAGTTGGGTAACCAGCACATCGGGTTTATAAGCCCGGACAAGCGGAGGCACTACTTCCATAAAGGCCCAAAGATACAAATCGTCATCAGTTGCGGGCGCCAGCGGAACATTGACCGCGTATCCCCGGCCGGGCCCTTCGCCCATATCATCAGGAAAGCCGGTGCCGGGGAAAAGAGTGTGTCCGTGCTGGTGAAGAGAAATGGTCAAAACCTGATCCGTGTTATAAAACACCGCTTCAACGCCATCGCCGTGATGGACGTCGATGTCCAGATAGATCACCCGCAAACCATCTTGGATCATCCGGGCTATCCCCACCGCCGGATCATTGATGTAACAGAATCCGGAAGCCTTATCAGGTAGTGCATGGTGCAAACCGCCCGCAATATTGAAGGCAATCTGTTTGTTCTTTTCCCTTACCTGGCGAAAGCATTCCAGAGTTGCACCGGTTACCAGTAAGGACCAGTCATATAAACCGGCAAATACGGGATTGTCACCACTGCCCACGCCGAATTTCCAAGCCTGTGAGGGCGCCTGCCCGGTGTTGGCTTGCTGGAGTATTTCCAGATATTCAACAGAGTGAACAGCTTGAACGTCCTTTTCATCGGCCTCTTGAGCTTCTACCCAGGGCGTTGCGGAAGTATCAAAAAGTCCATAGGCATCTATCAAATCCATGGTTAACTGCAGCCTCTCAACTTTCAAAGGGTGGTTGGATCCGTAACTGTGACGGCCAAACTTTTTGCTGAAAACAAGAACTTCTTTGCGAGTTGCACTCATGTCATCTCCTCCTCCTAACCCGGACAGGCCCCAAAAACTAGACAGGCAGGTCGTAGGACAACAAAGATCCCGTCTGCATTGAAAATGAAGCGGGTAACCCAAAAATATTTATTCTGACCACGAAGGTCACGAAGAAGAAAAAATAAAACTCTTCGTGTTTCTTCGTGCACTTCGTGGTGAAATAAAATTTACCACAAAAAACACGAATTTCATAACTGAGAAAAACATCAAGAATAAATAGAAGGCATCAAGTCGAGCGGCCTTATTTGGTTTTGTCTTCATGTACAAGCTCAATCAGCGTCACCTCAGGAGCAGCCAAGAAACGGATCGGCGGTCCCCATGTACCGGAACCTCTGCTTACATACAGCCGAGAGTTTTTCTCAAGGTGCAGCAATCCGGCAATGTGCGGATAATAGATCATTGTAATCAGGCTGAACGGAAAAATCTGCCCTTTATGAGTATGTCCTGAAAGCTGCAAATCAAAAAGACCCGGAGTCTCGTCATCCACCAAAGGCCTGTGTTTCAAAAACAGGGTGAATTGTCCAGAGGGAAGCTTTGCGAGCAGCGTTTTTTCAGATACATTCTTTGTTTGACCATAGCGCTTTGCGGTCACATCGTCGACACCGGCAATATTCAGCCAGCCGGAAACGTTCACACTCTCTTGTTGTAAAACAATAAAACCGGCTTTCTCGGCAAAATCGAGGAAGCGGTCGAGCCCGGCATAAAATTCGTGGTTTCCGGTGATTGCGAATTTCCCATAGGTTGTTGGAATTTCTTTGAGCATACTTGCCAGGCCTGCAAGGCTGTCCATCTGTCCATCGAAGAGATCGCCGGTGGATACCAAAATATCAGGTTTGGCTGCTCTGACCTTGTTAAGAATTCTTGCCATTCTTTTCTCTTGCACCATCAGCCCGAGATGTACATCAGATATCTGAACAATCCTGGTCCGGCCGGCGTGCTTAGGAATTTTTTCGGAACGAATGATTACGTGCTCCGTACGGATAGAAATGGCCTCAAACGCACCGTAGGCGGTGATGATGACGGCTAAAAGAATGGCGATATAAAAAGAGTATTGCTGCGAAAGAGTTATCGCGGACAAGTCGACCGCAAGTATCTGCCTGCCGCCATGGATGAGGAAACGATAGCTATCCAGAACAAAGGCAACGGAGACGAAAACAAATAAAAATCCCATCCAGATGTAACCGATATGGGCCAAAAAACGGGCGCACAGCTCAAAACCGTGTCGTTCGGCGGTACGAATCAGGATGGGGGCCGCAACCATGAAGGCCATGAACACGGCTATGATGGCACCGGCCCCTAAATGCAAGGACAACGCCCGCCGCATCTTCAGAAAGGCATAGAGGTGAAAACTGCTGTAAATACTTAAAAAAACTGTCAAAAAAATGATGAGCCTCATGAGTTTATGACCTTATCACGCCAAGAATTACACCTGATTTAACGGAACTTTCCCTCACCGGTAGCGCTTTTATCAATTCTTTATTGTTATAAATCAACTTAGTCGATATCGCTTTCAAAGTCATTTAGTTTCTTAATTCCACCAGCTGTTTTGAGCACCCTAAAGCCTTTTCAATATTGAAAAGCACTTGATTAAAAGCCCGCTTCAAATTATAATTTGATAATCATATTAAATGTAATAAAAGAGGCAAAACATGAACCCAGCAGAAATTGAACAAGCTTTGGAACACTGCGAGTTTTTCGAGCGGCTGGAAAAAAGTGATATATCTGAGATCGCCGGACTCTGCCAGGTGAACACATATGAGGGTGGTGAATATGTTTTTCAGCAGGGTGATTATGGAGAGTATATTTATGTTGTAGTTCAGGGCCGCGTAAACCTTGTAAGGCACCTTGATCTGGGTGCCCGCATGGGAGAAGTGGTTATTGAAGCCCTTGGCAAGGGCAGGGTTTTGGGTTGCTGGTCAACGCTGCTGGATCTGCCCCACATCCTCATGTCCTCGGCTGCCTGTCAAAAGCCGACAACAACCCTGGCAATAAAGGGAGCTGATTTAAGAAAAATTATGAATAGTAACACCGCCCTTGGATTCAATATAATGGAAAGGCTTAGTTTTCTTCTCCGGGACAGAATCCAGGCCGCTTACGGTGCCATGGAAAAAATATAGCCAAACAATCGCAGATTATGGCTTATTGGGTCGCCGGTACCAAACCGAACAAACGTTCCGATACCGTAATGAAAAAGGGAAGACCGTTGTCATCAAAGCCGTAAGCCCCAATTGCACCGGGGAATACCACTCTAGTTTGCGACTGGAAGTTACAACCCGTGGGGATGTAATCATGTGAAAGGCCTTTTGTTTCCGGTAGCCCCATGATTGCAGCCGGTTAGAGAACCAAATTTCCTCACTGGCGTAAACCTTCTGACTGAATCCGCCGACAGCTTCGAATCCTTCCCGCAGGCAATAGATGAAACATCCGGCCGCAAAACCGAATTGCACAGAAACCCAATTCCACAGATCCAAAGCCTTGCGGGCAAGAGGCTGAAGCGGTTTGTCAAAATCCACCAAACTCCCTCCGCCGCAGCACCGGCCGCCGGAGAGATTGTCCAGCGCGGTCTGCAGCAAAGCAGACGAAACCATGGTATCAGCATCTATAAAGATAAGATAGCGGCCTTGCGCAACCCTTGCTCCTGTATTCCGTGCCCTGGAGATCTGGTTGACCGGTTCGAACACGACCTGCGCGTTGTCTTCCCGGGCAATCTGAGGAGTTCGGTCCGTAGAATTATTATCGACGACAATGACCTCTCCTTGCAGAGACAGAGAGCCCATAGCCTCCCGGAGCGCCGTAAGGGTATTAGGCAACCATTGTTCTTCGTTATATGCCGGAATAATTACTGAGTAGTGAATCGTCATATTATTTTTGATCAATTTGTAAAAAGTGAAACGTGAAATGTAAAACGACTACATTTAGTACATTAAGAGGCAATATTAAACAACATATAAACTTTTCACTTTTTACGGAACTATCATTTTTAGGTTCTAAAGAATCTGGCTTAAAAACAGCTTGGTTCTGTCATGGGTGGGGTTGGTAAAGAAATGTTCCGGTGTTCCGACTTCCACAATGGCGCCTTCATCCATGAAAATAACGCGATCGGCTACTTCCCGGGCAAAACCCATTTCATGGCTAACAATCGCCATTGTCATTCCCTCTTTTGCCAGGTTTTTCATTAGAAAGTCAACGATAATGATAGGGTCTTGCTTATTAGGAGTTAATTGTGTATTAACTCTTTGACCTGCCGAGGGGGCTATTGCTACGCAGATTGATGTGAAATAGACTCTATAACTTTCAACTTACGACCCCTGGGTCGTTTATCGATCACTGCTGTCGAGAGGGAAACAGCCCGATATGGTATCCAAGCAACACGAAAAACGAAACCTTACGCGGCGGAAGCTCATTGACAAGTACATGCCTACCGTTCGCCGAATAGTGTTGCAATACAACCGTAAACTCCCTCCGAAAATCGACATCGACGATTTGGTCAGCGCCGGGGTTTTGGGACTGCTACGGGCCATGGAAAAGTTCGATCCGGAGAAAGGGGTAAACTTTGCATCTTTCGCCAATTATCATATCAAGGGGTCCATCCTCGATGAACTCCGCCAGTGGGATCATTTGACCCGCGGGGAACGGAAAATAGCCAAAAGGATGGAGATGACCTACCTGGAACTGGAACAGAAGCTGAAATACCAACCCACCGACGAGGAAGTTGCGCAGGCGATGCAACTGCCGCTGGATAAGTTCTACAAGCACAAAGCTCTTGCCAGGTTGGGCTTCCTCAGTTACGAGGATCATTGGGACGGTGAAGGGGCAGAAGACCTGCTGGAGTTGATTTTTCACAAAGAGTTGAAGCTGAAGCTGACCCGGGCCATATCCCGTCTGCCGAAGAATGAACGGGTGGTGATCGACTTTTGTTATTTTAAGGGAAAACCCATGAAGGAGGCTGCCAAGTTCCTGGAAGTGTCCGAAGGCCGGGCTTCACAACTTCACAAACAGGCGATGGAACGTCTGGCAAAAGCTCGACGAAAACTCGAGCACGTTGACCAGCCGGACAGCTAGCCCGAACATTTCATATCCATTGCCCTTTTTAGACTATTCTCCTCTCCCTTGTTTATTAACCTTCCTCGCCATATTTTGCCAGCGTGTAGCCGTTCGATCCTGGTCGAACTTCAGTTTTTTTGGTCAGAACGTTGATCAAACGTTTGTTCCTGATCCTTTTTTTCATCCTTAAAACCCTCAACGACCCATGTAAAAACACGCCATATAAAAACACGATTTAATCCACGAAGACCGAATAGCGCAACGAAAAAAGTGGCACCCGAGCCTGTAAGGCCGGCTATGGTGCATTTCCATTTTGGCGGATGTCGAAGGTCTTCGAGGATAGCCATTCTGTATGGTCTAAAAATTTCATCTTTTTGAGCCCACTCTAACTCTTTCGTCGTAATCTCTTCCTTGGCAAAGTGATCATATACTTTCCACCCCCAAAAGAATCCAGGCAAAATGGATATTACCGCTATGACCAAAGCTATTCTATCCAAACCCTTAACGATGTTCACGGTTGTTATTCCTTTATGTGTTCATCAACCAGACATTTAATAAATAGAAACCGTCCAAGTATAAAACCCCAATCCTACGTTGAGAAATGTGGTCTTGATATTAATTCCATCGGGGAGAGAAAATTTAGCCTTTCGTCAAGTTGACAACCACCGGTTTATTAGCTATCGCATCTAACCCGCGTATTTTCAAGATAATTGTCTTTAACTAAAGAAAAAGCCCCTGGAGCTACATGTGTCCAGGGGCTAAGGGGAGGTAAAATAGGCAGCACCAAAGATTGTACTTGCCTATCACAATGGAATAATAATGCCACATTGTAATATGTCAAATGCTGATAATTCCCCCCCGTATTTTTGATATTTTCCCATATCATAATCACCCAAAACGCCAAGATGATTAAACAAAACAGTATATTGAGCTTAATAATCTCTTGACAAACGCTGTTTTGTTTGTGAACATACAACTCCTTTCCTTCAATAATAATTTGCCACTATAACTATTAAGTTAAGAAAGGATTTACTATGACAGAAAAACTAAACCCAAACAAAATAGATGATTCTGAGCAGCTATTGATTTCGAATACTATACAGCTGGATTCTGTTGTTCAGTTACTTATAGAGAAAGGCATTTTTTCAAAGCAAGAGTATTCTGAAATGGTGGATAAAGTCCTGAAGGAATATCAGAAGGGTGAATGATATATCTGAAAAACTTCCCGGAAATATTGACCAGGCCGTTGATAGACTAATTTCTGAATTGTCATTATACGACAAATCGATGATAGTAAATATGTCAGAGGAGGAATTGATCGACCTCCAATTTTCCGTGGGGGAATATATAAGAAAAGAATTTCGGTTAGAGGAAAATCATGACTTAATGGAATCTTGTCGCTCTGTATCCGAAGTTGACGAAATTCATATTGGTCATGCATCGTACACCATAATAATGCAGTTGTGGAAAAGCTTGCACAAAGTTTTTATATTTAAAGGTGTTTAGAAAAAGCTTTGAGAAGCATAAATAGGAAGGAATGAAGCTACACCATCACAGATTCAGATACGCTGCAAGGATCTTAACACAAAAAAAATGGGGTGAGTGACGGGATTTGAACCCGCGGCCACCAGGGCCACAACCTGGTGCTCTACCTCCTGAGCTACACCCACCATACGAACGTTAATTAGGTATCAGATTAACTTAACCTTTTCAAGCTATAAAATCGCTCTGCGATTTTATATAATGTCCGGTTTTGGCGAGCTCTACAATGGATTAACGATGGTTAATCAGATTTTTATTTTTCCTTACCCATATCGTGGGGAGCAGTGATATAGGTTGAGTTGTCATATCATCAATTTGTCAACTTCCTACCCTATATCAATAAGCTGCCCATCTAGAATATTGCTGCTGGATGCAAACTTGCTTTCCAGTTCCCTTATTCTATATTGCACTTCACGATACTCTCCCACCGTAAGAGGACCCCATCGTATCCTTTTTAAATAATCAAGGTTTGTTGATGTTAACGCATACCGAATATCAGGTCCTACCTGAAGATCGGTTGTTTCTTCAAGCCCTTTTTTGTCTTTGAATTCACCCATCGCCCGTGCATCCTGCACCACGCCCGCGGCAACTTCTTTTAAATCGAGCTTACTGTAAAGATGCTCGGTAGACACCTTTGTCTCGGCTACAACCGGCTTGCCTTTCTGCTTGCCTAATGCAAATATGTCATGATTGACTGCAGGTAAGTTGTTGTCGATTACCATGCCGCTCCTCCTTGAGCTTGTACACATCTAATGAGTTGAAACCTAAGATTCAACATCCAACTTTTGGGGAAAATCCACTTTTAAATAAAAAATAAATGTTAATATTATATCGGTATTTTTCAAAAAAACTTGATTCTATCAACTCACTTTTTTTATTTTCTGAGCTCTCCAAAATTTGATATTTTCTGTATTTTAAGTGATATTAAGATGATATGATGTTCATTAATTTAAATTAATCTGAGGCCAAAATTCAAACAATTTGGGCTTAAGCATGAATTCATAAATCTGGATGTCTGTAAAATTTTTATATGGTATCTTTAAGCCTAAATGCGACTATTCAGGCGTGATGTCTTTCTGTTTCGACTCTTATTCACCCCAAAACATTTGCGGTGCGGCTTCCGTTGCCGCTGCGGACTGTCGCCACAAATGGATGCTGGGACGTTGTAGTTAAAAGTTGACAAGGTCCGTCGCTCGATCTTAGAATTAATAATTCGACTGATGGCACGAACCATATCCCTATCGTCTTCGGTAACAAGGGTGAAAGCTTCGCCACTGCGAGTGGCCCGACCGGTCCGACCGATGCGGTGAATGTATGCTTCAGGAGTTGAAGGGATATCGTAGTTGATGACATGCGAAACCCGGGTGACGTCGATTCCGCGCGCGGCGATATCGGTGGCCACCAGGATCTGAAAAGTGCCGTTCCGAAAGCCATCCAATGCAGCTTGACGTTTTCCCTGGGAAAGGTTTCCCTGCAGCGAAGCCGACCTGTAGCCGGCGACAGCCAACTTTTTCCCCAAGCTCTTGGCTCGGTGTTTGGTTCGAGTAAACACCAGAACCGACCTGGTATGGGTGTTTCCCAACAGGTTTAACAAAAGCGCCGTTTTCAAATGCTGGGTCACCGGGTAGAGCGCATGACTAACAGTGTCTGCAGGTGCGGTGGTTCCTATCTGTACGGTAGCTGGATTTCGCAGGATATCCCCGGCCAGACGTCGTATTGCGGTTGGCATGGTAGCCGAGAAAAGCAGCGTCTGGCGCTTTTGCGGAAGATGTGTCAAAATTCTTCTAATATCAGGGAGAAAACCCATGTCGAACATCTGGTCAGCCTCGTCTATTACCAGCACTTCCAGTTGGGAGAGATCGACGGTATGACGGCCGATATGGTCCAAAAGTCTGCCGGGGCAGGCAACAACAATATCGGCATGCTTCAGTTTCTGAATCTGTGGGTTAATACCCACGCCACCGTAAATTGAAACGCTTTTAAGGCGGGTTTTGCGCCCCAGGATTTCGATAGCCTGGTGAATCTGTTCGGCCAACTCTCGAGTGGGGGCCATGATCAGAGCACGAATGATACCGTATTTATCCCCCATCAATCGATTCAGGATCGGTAGTACAAAGGCAGCCGTTTTGCCGGTGCCCGTTTGGGCCAGCCCCATCACATCGCAGCCCTTCAGGATCGGCGGGATTGCCTGAGCCTGAATCGGGGTCGGGATTACATAACCCGCTTCTAAAACGCCGGCCGCAACATTGGGCTGAAAATTAAATGCTTCAAAGTTCAATATATACCTTCTTTCTGTGTTCCAATAAAAAAAGCCCCGGAGTTATTCCGGGGCTTACGTATGTTATTTGATTGACAACCAGGAACACTAATGTTGGGTGGACAGTATAGTTTGCAGAAGTCTTTGTCAAGCTGTAAAATTGGCAAATCCACATTCTCGATTTTTGAGGGTTCTCAGAATGCGACATTGCTTGCCTGAAGTTACACAGGGGACTCAATCGAGTCAATTGAAGATATGGAATCCTAATCAGCACATTTGGGGGGGGTCAAACCCTTATAACAATGAGGCAGTGTGCAGGCTTAAAAAATAGGTTTTTGAAACAAGTGGTAGCAAAATGGTAGCAGAAACGAAAAAAGAGGTTATGGCGTGAGCCGTAACCCCTTGATTCTATTGGTGCCGAGGGACAGAATTGAACTGCCGACACGGGGATTTTCAGTCCCCTGCTCTACCGACTGAGCTACCTCGGCTCATAAAGAAAAAATAGTTATTAGAAGCTCGTGTTTTTGTCAAGATTTTTTTAGATGATCGGTGCACACGTTCATTTTATCGAAAATGATAGAAAAGTTCAGCAGCGGCACCTTCTCTAACTTGGCGGAACGCTCACCAGATTAGAAATACTTATTTTCCCGTTATCCATCAGATATCCCACACCATATTCTTGACATATATTTAAATGTTGATATATAGTAGCTATATTTATAAATGTTATTTGGAGGATTGCTATGCGTACAATACAAATGACCTTGGATGATGACCTCGTCGAAACGGTCGACAAAATAGCCAAGGATCTTAAAACCACCCGATCCGCTTTTACCCGTAACGCTCTGCGGGTAGCAGTCAATCGCATTAACATCCAGCGACTTGAAGAGAAGCACAAGCAAGGATACAAATCTCATCCGGCAAAAAAAGACGAGTTCGGTGTTTGGGAAAAGGAACAGGATTGGGGGGATGGATGAAGAGAGGCGAAATTCGATGGTATAAATTTAAAGCGCCGGACAAGAAGCGTCCGGTACTGATTTTGACCCGTGATTTTATTTTGGAATACCTTGGCGAAGTCACAATAGCACCGATTACATCGACAGTCCGCGGTATCCCTAGCGAGGTATTTCTCTCTAAGCAAGATGGTATGCTGATAGATAGTGCCATCAATTTTGACCATATTCAGACCGTATCAAAAGGAAAAATCGGATCACTTATTACAACACTCTCGGCTGATAAATTAGAACAAGTGCGTGAGGCTATTAAATTTGCACTGGATCTATGAGAGATAATCTTAATGAAAAAAATGCCGCAACTGCTTATTATTCTGCTGGCAAGTATTGTCTTGAGCCATTGCGCCTTTTCCGGCAACAATAGCTGGGACAGCCAGGTGAGCGGTCCGCTAGGAATGCCGGAGGAGACCCGCAACCTGGTGCAGAAACTCATCACCAACAGTAAAAAGGCCGGAAACAAAACCGGCCTGACTATCACATATCCCTTTGACGGAACTGTTTTTCCGCCTGAAATCGCAGCACCTGTTATTGTATGGCAGGACGCCGGCTCTGCCTCGAAGCACTGGCTTATCATAGTTGAATTTCGCAGCCGGCTCAGTCCGATTTACGCGCTTGTTGATAAGCAGCACTGGATGCCGGACCAAACGATCTGGGAAATCATCAAAGCCAACTCCGTCCATGGCGCTGCCAAGATAACCGTTTGCGGTTTTGACAACAAACATGCCGGCAACATCACCGCCAAGAACAGCATCAGCATTTTAACTTCAAAAGATCGGGTTGATGCCGCCATATTTTACCGGCAGGTTCAGCTCCCCTTTAAAGTCGGGAAAAAAAATTTTAAAAAGATTAAGTGGCGTCTCGGTGACATCTCTGCATATGAAAAACCGGCAGTTGTAATGGAAAATCTTGATGTTTGTGCAAGCTGTCACCTTTTTTCAAAAGACGGCACATTAATCAGCATGGAGATGAACTACAAAGATGACAGCGGCGCTCACTTTATCACGCCGGTTGCAGAGAATATTGAATTGTCCGGCAAGGATTTCATGACCTGGAATGATTTTCCAAAACCGGAACTGCTGCCGAAAACCAGGGGGCTGTTTGCCAAGATATCGCCCACCGAAAATACATGGTAAGTACGGCACATGAGATATCCTATGCGGCCCTGACCAATGATTTTGCTTTCTGCCAGCTCTTCTTCCCGACTTACGGCGTGCTGGCCTGGTATGCTGTTGACCAAAAAAAGTTTCAGCTTCTTCCCGGAGCTGATGACTATGACTTTGTACAGACAGACCCGAGCTGGAGCTGGGATGAAAAGTATATCGTATTTGCCAGGGCCCATACAAAAAACGAGTACCACAAAGATATCACCAACATCCGCACCCATATCGAGAATGCCGATATTCATGAACTGAATCAAAGGTTTCCCATACAGTATGACCTATATAGGATTCCGTTCAATCAGGGCCAAGGCGGAACACCTGAGCCCCTGCAAGGTGCCGGCCGTAACGGGATGAGCAACTATTTTCCGAGATATTCACCGGACGGAAAGTGGATCGTTTTCACACGCAGCAAAACCGGCATCATGCTTCAGCCGGACAGCGAGCTTTTCATTATACCGGCAGCCGGCGGAGTCCCTCGCAGGATGCAATGCAACCGCAAGCTTTTCAACTCCTGGCACAGCTTTGCACCCAATGGGAAGTGGATGCTGTTCAGTTCCAAGGCTAACACTCCTTTTACCGAAATTTTTCTGACACATATTGATAAAAACGGACTTGACAGTCCTCCGGTATGCTTATCCCGTTTCAGCGATGACCGCTACGCCGCCAATGTACCGGAGTTCGTGAACATAGAAGCAGGAACCATTAAGAGAATAGTTATCAGTGATCAGTAAGCTGTTATCAGCAAAAAGTGATTGGTAAGCAGTGATCGTTGAACACGCGTAACTTCTTAAAAACTAAGGACAAGAAGGCTTCATGCTATGGAAAGAAAACGTTTCTACTTAATACCGGTACTTGTAATTCTGGCCGGATGCAGCGCTTACAAGGCTGCACGCAGAGTTGCAGAGTTTGATAGCAAATACGGGCCTGTGCAAAGCGTGGATCGGCGGGTTGATTTTACTGCACCCGGCCAGGTCTCTTTTTACGATGATGTGCAGCCCATCCTGAAGCGTCGCTGTGATGTGTGCCACAGTTGTTATGATGCTCCCTGCCAACTGAAACTGACCTGTTTTGAAGGGCTTGAGCGTGGCGGCAGCAAAAAACTGGTTTACGACAGCGCCAGATTAAAGCGGGCAGAGCCGAGACGTCTTTTTATTGATGCTGATTCAGTGGATGAGTGGCGCCGGATGGAATTCCATCCGGTGCTCAACGAGAGGGAGCAGACCGAACAGGCCAATCTTGAAAACTGCGTACTTAACATGATGCTTAAGCTAAAAAAGGAGCATCCCCTGCCGCAGACGGAACTGCTGCCGGGCACCTTTGATATCAGCCTTGGCCGCAAGCGGGAATGTACAACCGCAGAATATTTCAGTGAATACAGTAATAAATACCCTCTCTGGGGCATGCCGTATGCACTACCCGGTCTGACCGATAAAGAGCATCAGACCATAGTTGACTGGCTTAAACAGGGGGCCGTAATTACCACGCGGCCGCAGATATCGGATCAGGCACAACAGATTATAAACCGGTGGGAGGAATTCTTTAACGGCAGCTCACTGAAGCAGCAGCTTGTGTCACGTTACATTTACGAGCATCTGTTTATAGCCCATATCCATTTTGATACTTTGCCGGCCCGGGAATTTTACCGTCTGGTTCGATCTGAAACACCTCCGGGAGAACCGGTGGTTGAAATCAATACGGCCAGGCCTTATGACGATCCCGGGATTGCAAAATTCTACTATCGGTTTCGTAAAATAGAAACAACCATTGTTGCAAAAAATCACACTGTTTATCTTTTAAACAGGTCAAAATTGGACCACTACCGACAACTCTTTTGGCAGGATGATTATGAAGTTGACAAGCTGCCGTCTTATGATCCTGAAACAGCCTCTAATCCGTTAAAGACTTTTGCGGATCTGCCGGCGCAGGCTCGTTACAGGTTTTTGCTGGATGATGCCCAGTTTATTGTCATGGGGTTTATCAAAGGGCCTGTTTGCCGCGGACAGGTTGCCCTCAATGTTATTAATGACCACTTTTTTGTGGCCTTTTTTGATCCGGCAAAGGACGCTATCAGCAATGATACAGATTTTCTGGCTGGTGTTAGTGATTTTCTGGACTTGCCCGCCGGCAGGGAGAGTACGATGAACATCATGAGCCTTTGGTATGACTATTCCCGTAAACAGAAGAAATATCTGGATGCTAAGGGAAAATATCTCGTCAAACTGAAGCCGGAGAACAGTGGCAATGATATAAGTTATGTCTGGAACGGCGACGGCTACAATGACAATGCGCTGTTAACGGTTTTCAGGCACTTTGACAGTGCCAGCGTTGTAAAGGGTTTTGTGGGAGATATACCCAAAACCGGCTGGGTGATTGACTTTCCGCTGCTGGAACGCATCCATTATCTGCTGGTCGCCGGTTTCAATGTGTATGACAATGTTGGGCATCAGCTCACAACTCGTCTTTATATGGACTTTCTGCGCATGGAGGGCGAGAACAATTTTTTGAGCTTTCTTCCCAAGGATAAGCGCGAGGAGATAAGAGCAGGGTGGTATAAGGGCGCAAGGGCCGAATTTAAAAATTACCTGCAGAACCCCTTGTGGGGACTTGACCGCAACACCGGTATTATCTACAGCACAGACGATCCCAAAAAGGAGTTTATTGAAAAGATGCTTGAGCATGCGGGTCCGGCTGCCAATGCCGACGACTATTTGAACCGCTGCCCTGAAGAAAGCTGTATAGATAAAAAATCAGGGCTGCTTGAACAGAGAGCAGACCTTGCTCTGCAAAAAATGACTCTGATTCGCGGCCCTCAGATACAGATAGTTCCGGATGTGACCTTTATTCATGTTGTTACCGGTAATAGGGATGACGACCTGGCCTATACCGTTATCCGCAACAAGGCTCTGAGCAATAATTCATTTCTGTTTAGTGAAAAGAGAAGGCGCATAATTGATGACGACACCCTTACCCTTGTAAAAGGTTATGTGGGCAGCTATCCCAATGCATTATGCCGAGTCAATATAGAAAAGATAGAAGAGTTTGTTGATGATTATCTTAAAATCAAGGATCAACTCAGCTATTACAATTTTGCCAAAACCCATGCCGTAAGAAGAACCAGTCCGAATTTCTGGGAGGAGGCCGACTGGCATTACAAAAAATATCTCAAAGATCAGCCCATTGAAGCCGGGCTGTTTGACATGTACCGTTTCAACCGGATTGCATTGAAATCGGATGCTCAGTTTAAATGGTAAATGGAAAATTTACTTTGATGATACCGATTCATCGGGGCTGCTTGAAGTTGGATTTATCCGGTTTCATAACACTCCCGGATTTCACCGAAGTAAAGGGTGTGGTAATCCTTCTCGGGATACAGCTTTTCGTATTCTGCGATCAAATGCACCGGATCCATGGCGGTCTTGTAAACGATCTTGCACTCAAAGTGGATGCCGGGAGTGTCGATAATCGGTGAAGCCACCTGCCGGCCGTCGGCGGTTTTCAGGTTTAATTCCTTGAACTTGTCCACATCCCGTCCGGATTTGGTGCCGCAAAACATAACCGCATCGTGCATGTCCGTCACAGGGACCGACACGGTAAAATCGGATGCTTTTTCGATGATCCCGAAGGTATGCCTGGAATCTCTGATCACCACCATTAAAATCGGCTTGCGCCACACAAACCCAATGGTGGCCCAGCCGATGGTCATGGTGTTGAGGTCTTCACCAGATTTTACCGTTAAAAAGGCACCTTTTTTAATTTGTTGCATCGCTTTTTCGGCCACTGCCATGTAGTCAATGTTTCTCATAAACCCTCCTTCTGAGTCTCACGCAAAGACGCAAAGACGCTAAGTTTTTATTTTTCAAGACCATTTAAGGATGAACACTAACAAGCGATCTGTAAAGAGTCCATCACAATTTGACGAATGGCTTCGCAATGATCATTTTCTTAGCTAACAAGCCGGTACTTTTAGGGAACTAAAGCTTGATGATCTTGTAAAAAGTCACGAATTAAACTATAGATGGTTAAGCCGTCTTCGCATAGCTACGCCGAGCCAAGGTAAAAAGGTTCATATACCCCCGCCAAACCTCGGCGGGATAAAAAGGCGTAGTATTTTTTCAGGAACGAGGCCATACATGTCGTATGCCGAGTGTCTGCAAAAATACTACAACGCAGTAGATGGGACTTTTTACGACGCATCAAGCTTAACAGCAGGAGGGGCGCGTATGAAAGCCTTTAAAATTTTTCGAATACTGATTTTGCCGGCACTGCTGATTATTTCTGCATGTGCACACCATCAAAGGGTCCCAGCCGAAATACCAAACACCCTATACTCGGCTGACGGCGGCGGTGATGAAATCCTGAACCAATTTGCACCCATTTTTATGGTGCATGGCTACTCCGCTGCTTACAATCGTATCGGGCGACCCGCGGCCAAATACGACAGCCAGGGAAACGAACAGATATATATAGACAGCGAAAACCCGGTTTTCTATTATTTAAAGCAAAATTTTACCACTGATAAAGGTTTTTATACCAACCTGATATATCGGGTCCACTTTTCTAAAATACCTTTCAGTCTGATTCCGTTTAATTTAACCGCCGGCGGCAACGTGGGTTTGATGGTGGTTATCACCTTGGATTCACGGGGAAAACCTGTTTTGGTTACCACGGTCCATACTTGCGGCTGCTACCTGGCAATTTTGCCTACGTCCTTTCTGCCCGGCGATGCTTTGCCGCTGAACTGGCAGGATAAGCCGGTCAGAGCCTATGGTGAGAAACTGCCCTGGCTGCTGGACTATTCCAGCAGGGATAATCCGGGATTGGTAGTCCATTTAAGACCCGGTGTTCACAGGATAATGGATCTTGAGATTATGGCGGCCGCTGAACTGCAGGATCTGAGGCGCTTTAGTGTCATAAAAACGCCCCTGCAACCCGTCCGGGAGCTGGAGCAGATTCCTCTGGGCAAAGGGTCCACCAGCTTTTACTATCAAAAGGGATCGCTCAAAGGCCATGTCAAAGGATCCGTCAAGTTTTTGGAATCGATTTTGCTGAGCCTGCCAAGCCTGGATCTCTTTGTCGGGGCCGATAAGGTTTACGGCGATCGGAAGGAAACCGGCAATCCCTTTTACACCAGCCTGAAACCCTGGAACCGCAATGATTCCGACATGGGCAATTTTGCCCGCTTCCTCGAATTTTGGGGCTGGCGCCTGTGATGGATATTTACTAACCATTCGAACATATTTATCCGCCTTAAGTGGATACTTTATATCCACCATCTTTTATTTTCTCTGCTCAAAAACAATTGGCCTGAAAAAAAAATGACGCCAAATACGTTGTTTTTTCTAGATCTTATATTATTTTTTGATTGTAAGTCTGCTGCTGGCACACAGTTTGCTATTATAAAGATTGAGTAGCAAGCCGCGCGGGCTTATTAATAATTTTTTAAATCAATTATCATTTCCAATGTGAAAGGAGAATAAACATGTATAACAATTTTACCAGAAAAATAATTGCGGTTTTGGCAGTTGTTGCTCTTGTGGGATTCGGATCCTACGCCTTTGCCGAGCGGGGCGGGGGGTACGGTCAACGTGGCTATGATCATCACGGATACGGTATGGACTACGGCCGCCACGGATCCGGTATGGACTACGGCCGCCACGGATCCGGCATGGGATACGGCCATCGAGGATACAGAGACAATAACCGCTCAGACAGGGACTATGAGGGTGACCTGACCCGGGATGAAATCCGACAACTCGAAGAAGCACATGAAGCTTTTTATAAAGGCACTAAAGAACTCAGAGATAACATTTATGATAAAGAAGTGGATTTGGGCAGAGAACTGGCCGGGGAAAATCCGGACAAACAGAAGGCTGCCAAACTGCAAAAAGAGATTTCCGAACTAAGAAGCAATTTAGATCAAAAACGGCTTGACCATCAAATCGAGACCCGTAAGATTGCCCCCAACGCCGGACGAGGCTGGATGAGGGGTTACGGTGCTCGCGGTGGAGAATCCTGCTGGCGTTAGCCGGTGTCCCATCATTTCCTCCTAATAGGGGCGGCCTTTCGGGGCTGCCCCTCTGAACCCCTGACCCCCTTGGCGCGACGTAGCTTCAGCGTAGGCGGCTGATCCCCATGTTCTTCACCTGTTATCCAAAATCTCCCTTATTTTTTGCGACATATTTTGTATATCAAAGGGCTTTTGGATAAAACCGTCGCAGCCCCGTTCCAATATTTCGGCAGCCTGACCATGGATGCTATATCCACTCGAAAGCAGGACTTTTAGATCCGGATTGACCTTTTTCAATTTGTCATAAGTCTCACCACCGTCCATTTCCGGCATAATCATGTCAAGGATGACCATATCAATATAGTCCTTATTTTCTTGACAAATTTTGATTGCATCCGTTCCATTTCTGGCGATTAAAGCCCTGTATCCAAGTATCGCCAGTAGTTCCTTACCCACATCGATTATAATCTCCTCATCATCAACTAAAAGAACAGTCTCCGACCCTTTTAGTATTTTTTGTTCCTTTGCCTTCTCTTTGATGACTTCTCCTTTGGAAGCCGGCAGATAAATGTCGAACACCGCCCCTTCACCCTTTACACTCTTGACATCTATGAAACCACCATGATTCTTGATGATGCCATAAACAGAAGAGAGTCCTAAGCCAGTGCCTCTGCTCATTTCCTTGGTTGTAAAAAACGGATCAAATATCCTCTTCCGGGTTGCAGCATCCATACCAACGCCTGTATCGGCAACCGAAATTTTTACATAATTACCCGGCTTGACTTCCAAGGGCTCGGTGCAATTTTCATCAAGGGTGACATTTTCTGTTTGAACATATAAAATTCCACCTCCGGGCATTGACTGCCAGGCATTGATATAAAGATTCAACAGAACCTGTTCTATCTGCCCCTGATCGACAACTGCAGGCCAAAGATTGTTTTCATACTTTTCACGAATAGTGATCTCTTTCTTAGTCCGCCCAAACATATGATTCTGTTTTTTAACAATTTCGTTTATATCTGCCGGTTTGACTTCATATTTTCCGCCTCTAGCAAAGCCCAGAAGCTGCTTGGTAAGATCCGATGCACTTTTAACATATTCTTCTATTCCTTTGAGATGTTCAAAATAGGGTTGGGATGAATCCGTATCCGCCGTCATTAAAGAAGCGCGTCCCTGGATTCCCATCAGCAGGTTGTTAAAGTCGTGTGCAATCCCTCCGGCTAAAGTTCCGATGGCCTCCATCTTCTGCGATTGCCGGACGTGGACTTCAAGTTTCCTGCTCTCTTCCTCAGCCTGCTTCTTCGAGGTTAAATCAATAACGTTTCCCATGCAGGCACTGTGCCCATTGAAGTCGATTGTTGTAGCAAAAAGGCCGAACCATACTGGTTCGCCATTCTTTTGTATGGCGCGAAACTCGTAGTGTGTTATGGCATCAGCTCCGTTGGACCTGGCCAGCTCTCTCTCTTTAACCATATTACGATCTTCATGATGTACAAAATCCCAAAGGTTCTTATCTGTCATTTCCCCAAGTGAATAGCTCAGCATCTGTGCCAGACAATCATTTACATATACAATTTTTCCATATAGATGGATGAATATTCCGGTTAAGGACTGATCGGTTAAGGCACGATATCGCTCTTCTGATTGCCTGAGGTTATCTATCAGTTGATCTCTTTCTTTAACCGTTTCTTCATAATCAGCTATCAAATCTTTGCTGGTGATTCTTAAAATCCATCTAAGCATTTGTTTTAGAAAACCGGGCCCTTTCTTCCATGTCATACGGAGAGAGCAATGTTCGCCACCATTAACGACACATTCGATTTCCTCACATTTCACATCCACGGCACCTGTCATTTTGGCTATGCCTATATAGATCCCCATATTCCAGTTACAGATATCTTTGGTAACCCGAAAACCGGGATAATAATGGAGTTCGAACACGGCTGAATTATTTGTCAATTCAGAAAGCTTTACCTCTTTCGTTCTGTTAAAACGAGCATTGATCTTTGCCGGCTGTGTACAAATAAATTTGGTGCTGACTATTCTGCTGAAAAAAAGGATGGTTTTGGAAAACTGTTCGATGACGGCATCCTCACCTGCTTTAACCAGGGCATTAGAACCGCCGACAACCTTTTTAGCATTGGCAAAAAAAGTCAGAGAAAATTCATTTGAAACCCAATATGCGGAATCATTCAAGTGGTGTTCATGGACTCGTATCAGGTTTGAGGGGTTTTCTTTATCTGCAACAAGATAGCTGTTATTATCAACTAAACCATCGAGTGTCTGCCCCACGCCCTCATCGCCATAGTGCTTTGTCAAGTAGCCCAATAACCCACGAAAATTGGAACAATTTACATCCTTGTCCATCAACATTATCATTGCCTGCAGTTATTACTAACTAACAATATGAGAACAAACTGGATCCCCTTAGACTAGTACAGCAAATAATGTGCCAATTAATTTAGCGTATAGCTGTCCAACAGAAAAAACTGTATGTGATTGCTTTTATTAAGTTAAAAACTGATGGCAGTTGTAAGCCGGGGGGGAAAACAACTATGGCAAATATAAAAGTGCCTCTTGTGTCAGAATTTTGACATGAATGCAGCAGACTGTGGCATTTCCCTTTTCAGATAAAATCGTGTTACGATTTTATGAAACTCCCGCCCCGCTGAAAGCGGGACGGGATCAGATGGCGAAAAACCAAAATTCCTATCCCCGTGACAAGCTACGGGGTATTTCGGAATTTTTGCCACAGCCCTTCGGGCTGCGGCACCGCTCCTTCACCTTAATAAGGTATTTATCTTAGGGGTAAAATGAGATGTTGACATAAAATCACCCCTTCCTGTAACCTTTCCCATATAAAAACAATTAGAAAGATGCAATTAGGGAGATGCCAAGATGACCAAAACCGATACTGCGGTCCCCCCCAATTTTATCAGTCATATAATTGAGGAAGACATAAAATCAAACAAGCACGGCGGGAAGGTCGCGACCCGTTTTCCGCCGGAACCCAACGGCTATCTGCATATTGGGCATGCCAAGTCCATCTGCCTGAACTTCGGTCTGGCCATCGAATACAACGGCACCTGCAACCTGCGGTTCGACGATACCAACCCTGCCAAGGAAGAGGTTGAGTATGTGGAATCGATAAAGGAAGACGTGCGCTGGCTGGGGTTCGACTGGGACGACCGGCTGTTTTACGCCTCCGACTACTTTGATCAGCTCTGCGATTACGCCGTGCAGCTCATCAAAGACCACAAGGCCTATGTCTGCAGTTTAAGCGCCGACGAAATCAGAGAGTACCGGGGCACTCTGACGGAAGCCGGCCGGGACAGCCCTTACCGCACGCGTTCGGTTGAGGAAAATTTGGATCTGTTCCAGCGTATGCAAGCCGGCGAATTCGCAGACGGCTCCCATGTCCTGCGCGCCAAAATTGATATGGCGGCACCTAATATGGTCATGCGGGATCCGACACTGTTTCGGATTCGCAAAGTACCTCATCACCGCACGGGTGACAAATGGTGTATCTACCCCATGTACGATTTTACCCACGGCCTTTCAGATTCCATCGAAGACATTACCCATTCGCTCTGCACCCTGGAATTTGAGAATAACCGTGAACTGTACGACTGGGTGCTGAACACACTCAACGTCGATTGTCATCCACAGCAGATCGAATTCGCACGCCTGAATCTCAGTTACACTGTGTTGAGCAAGCGCAGGCTTATACAATTGGTGGATGAGGGGCATGTCAGCGGCTGGGACGACCCCAGAATGCCGACTCTCAGCGGTTTGCGGCGGCGGGGTTATACGCCGGAAGCCATCCGCGGCTTCTGCGAACGCATCGGCGTGGCACGAAGAAACAGCGTCGTCGACATGGCGCTTTTAGAATACATAATCCGCGAAGATCTGAACAAGCGGGTAGCGCGGGTGATGGCTGTCCTGCACCCGCTGAGGGTAGTGATTGTTAACTATCCTGAAGAACAAACGGAAGAACTGGAAGCAATCAACAACCCCGAGGATCCGGCCATGGGAACCCGCAGCCTTCCGTTTTCACGGGTACTCTATATCGAGCAGGAAGATTTCCGGGAAGATCCGCCCAAAAAATTCTTCCGTCTGGCCCCCGGGCGTGAGGTGCGTCTGCGTTATGCCTATTTTATCAAGTGTGTGGATGTGATTAAAAATGAACAAACCGGCGAAATCGTCGAGTTGCACTGCACCTATGACCCCGAAACGCAGGGCGGGTCGGCTCCGGACGGGCGTAAAGTCAAGGCAACCCTGCACTGGGTTTCGGCGGACCACGCTATCAGCGCTCAGATACGCCTGTACGACAATCTCTTCACGGTGCCGAACCCGACAGAAGCAAAAGACGGTCTGGATTTTAAGGACTATGTAAATACGAATTCACTGGAAACATTAAGGGACTGCCGCCTGGAACCGACCCTGGCAGGTGCGGCCCCGGGCAGTCGCTACCAGTTCGAAAGAGTCGGCTATTTCTGCGTTGATACGGTCGATTCTACGGCTGAATCTTTGGTGTTTAACCGCACGGTAACCCTGCGAGACACCTGGGCCAAAATCCTAAAAGCCCAGCAGCAGCAAAAAAAGCGGCCCAAACAGCGATAATAACCTTTTTGCAGAAATCCATGCACCTGATTGAGTTAAGACTCAATTAGAATTTATTTGTTGACATATAAAAGAGTAAACATGAGTAAAAGCGGAAAAATAAAGAACCGTCCACAATGTATTGTACTTCCTTTTCAACCCGACCCTCCCGAGGATTTTAACGGGATAGGTCTTGCGCTTCATTTTCTTCTGGGAAATGTGATGGCCCTTCACACAGGATTGAAAGAATGCTGGTTCGGCTGGAGGGCAAACAAAATATTTCCGGAAAAAACGGACCTGAAAGCGTACTGCCGGGAAAAGGAAATTTTGGTCAATTTACATCAGGTCAGCACGGAGCAGAATGTACGCTTTTGGCTGTACGGAAAGGCCGGCGATCGGTTCGCGACCGTTTTTTTATTTGATGCCGCCGATAATGAACAGAGTCTTTCAAAACGTATCCCCGTTTCTTACTCGGACGGCCTTGTCGAATTTCGCCGGATATTTCTGGACCATTTGGCAGCCTGGGGGCACCCTTTTCCTGCCAAGCAGGTACAACCGGCGTTATGGACTGAAACGATATCGATGCATGGGATGGATATCCTGGGGCGCGCGCTTGAAGCGTTCTATCTACATTCTGTTTATGGCGAAAAGGGGAAAATCGATTCAGGTCTTTTTGAAAAGGCCGCTGCCGTTGCCCCGAACTCTTTCATGACGCAAGACATTCTGGGCTGGGCATCCTACCGCAACCAGGATTACAGGGCTGCGAAAGAATCGTTTCTGCGGGCGCTGCGGAGCAATCCCCACGGCATTGGTGCTATGTCGGGGCTGATGTGGTGCGGTGTGTACACAAATGACAGGGAAGAGGCGCAGTTTTGGGCTGCACGAAAAGCAGAAGTGCGTGGAGAAGACATTAAAGAGGCACGGCAGAAAGCACTCAATAGGATGAAAAAGCTGAGATAAGCCAGGACATATCGTTATGTATCAACGATCTTAGTGGATTTTCAGCGCTGTGCAGGTATCTAACCAAAGATGCCTTTCAAGGTGAAAAAGAAAAAAGCAGCCATTAAACCACCTGCGGGCAATGTGACTACCCAGGAGATAATAATATTTAAAACTACTCGTAAGTCTAAAGCCCCGACTCCGCGAGCTAAACCGACTCCAAAAACCGCCCCTACTAATATGTGTGTGGTCGAAACGGGAATTCCGGTTCGAGAGGCAAGCACAACCGTTGCAGCCGCCCCCAATTCTGCACAGAAACCACGAGATGGCGTGAGTTCGGTGATCTTTTTGCCAACAGTCAGCATTACCTTGTAACCCAAGGTGACTAAGCCCAAGACAATCCCGCCGCCGCCTATTAATAGAATCCAGAGGGGCAGCGGCGCGTGTTGCATCACCTCGCCGCCTGAATCAACAATACTAAAAACCGCGGCCAGGGGGCCGATGCCATTGGCCACATCATTTGAACCATGGGCAAAAGCCATGGAACAAGCGGTAAATAACATCAGGGGAGTAAATACTTTTTCCACACCGGCAAAGTGAGATCTTCTATCAGCATTTTCATCAAATTCAATTCTTCTTATTAATAACCAGCCCAAAAAAGCAACAAGGCCCCCGATGCAGACAGCAACAAGAAAACTCGCCCAGACAGACAAATCGATTTTCAAATGCATCAGACCTTTGAATAAAGTTACCAGGGATATAATAAACCCGACCAGAAAGACATAGCCGGGTGCATATTTTTTTGCATTGCCAAGCGGGTTGTCCGTATTTAAAATTAATTTGCGAATACTTATGACCAAAAGAAAGCTGATTGTTCCGCCTACAAGCGGTGAGATTATCCAACTGGCGACGACTTTGATAATTTTATCCCAGTTCACCGCATCAATCCCGATGCCGACAATTGCAAAACCCACAATCGCGCCGACAATCGAATGCGTTGTGGAGACCGGCCAGCCTTTTGCGGAAGCGATCGTCAACCAGACGGCTGCCGCCAGCAAAGAAGCAAGCATGCCGTAAACCAGAATTTGAGGCTCGTTAATAATTGCAGAAGGGTCGACAATACCCTTGCGAATCGTTGTGGTCACGTGTCCCCCGGCTAAAACTGCGCCTAAAAATTCAAAGACAACGGCGATACAAATAGCCTGTTTGACAGTCACCGCGCCTGCTCCTACCGAGGTCCCCATGGCGTTTGCCAAATCGTTTGCGCCGACGCCCCAGGTCATATAAAGTCCGAAAACAACTGCAATTATAATAAAGATAAAGCCATATGCCGCAATGATTTCCACTATAAATTCCTTTCTTTTACTGGGCTAGGAATGACAAGATTCGATCACCAACATTTTCCGAATGATTGGCCACTTCGCCAATCTCTTTAATTAATTTATACCACAATATAACTGAGACCGGTTTCAACTGGTCTTCCAGGGAGAATAAAATCCGGTCAAGTTCTTTTGCCAAATCATCAGTAATCTCTTCGGTTTGTTTTAAATCTACAACCATATCAGTAACAATAGACGAATATTTGCCTCTAAAACCAACTTCCAGCAATTCATCCAGTTCTTCGATTACCTTTAAGGCTTTATTGAATGTGTCAATTGTCGCTTGAATAAGTTCCATTAGAAGAGCGCGCATTGCTTCCGGAACCTCCATTTCGCGGACGGTCAGGATACCGGCGATGTTTTCGACAGAATCTGCAATTGAATCCTGCTCCGATATAAGGACCAACAGATCCGGTCGGGCGACCGGCAAGAAAATGGTTTTGGGCAGATTAAGCCGCAGTCCATTTTTGATCGCATCGGCCTCGCTTTCAATCTTATCTATTTTTTCAGCGATTTCTTTAACGCGATTTTGATCTCTTTCAAAGAGTGCCTCAAATAAGGGCATGAATTCAGCCACACATTTAGCGACAACCCGCATATGCTCCTGAAGCGGTTTGAATGGAGATTGTCGCAGTAATCTGGCAAGAGGATTCGTGGTTTTCATTATAAGTTTACCTCCTTATCTATTACCTCTCATCATAGAAAAAACCCAATATTTTTCTGGAAATGATACGCATATTGTATTAAAAGATACATTGAGTACCTTAAAAAGTCCAATACAATAATAAGGTTCAGGATTCACGGTTCAGAGGTTCAAGGTTAATCCCGATTTTGTCTGGATTCGCCTCAGAATCGAAATCCTCGGTTACCGTTTTAACCGTGGAACCCTGAACCCTTGAACCTGAGTTGTTACCTTTTTTCGAAAACCGGGAAATTGAAAGAACGTAAACATAAAAGGAAAAGTATTGAAGAGCATCAGCATGTTTTAATCTTAATGAAATATACAGCTTTTTTTTATTAAAAATACAGCCTTTAACCCATATACTTAATAACGGGATTAATAGAATCTTAAAGCCAAAGGGCCTTGCAGAACCTGATCTCATGATATTCATACTGCCGTTACCCCTCGAACCTGCTGAACACTGCAACCATCGCAAAGGCCTGCTGCATTTCAAAACCCAACCCGCGAATGCTGTAGTGCTGGTGTTATGTTTTTTTTAAAATTTAGACTTCGCATTTAAGTCTTATAGACAACATATATAACAACCTAAACTTAATGAACTGAGGAGGTCGATATGAAAATCAATTCCTTGGCGAGGGTAGTTTTGTCGTGCCTGATGGCCGTGACATTGGCAGCCTGCGCCGCCGAAAAACCGATCGACATTGCAGCGGCCACGTCGCAGCCCAAGGCGTTCGTCGGCTCGGATACGTGTAAGCAGTGTCATCTGGAGCACTATGATTCCTGGCAGATGACTTTGCACAGCCGCATGCTGCAGGATGCCAAAGCAAACGAGGACGCCCTTATCGTGCCGATTGAAGAGGAAAGGATTCGCGCAGATCTCGCCAAGCTGGAGCAAAAGCTCAAGGTGCCGTCGGACAAGGTATACGTTCCCAAAACCGATGAAATCCTTTACACCATCGGCAGCCAGTGGAAACAGCGCTATTTGGTAAAAAAGGACGGGACCCTTTTCATTTCTCCGATTCAGTACAACGCCGATACCCACCGCTGGGTCAATTACCACGAAAACGACTGGGACAAGCGGCCCTGGCTCAAAAAATGCGGCGGTTGCCATGCCACCGGAGCCGATCTTGAAAAAGGCACCTTCGTCGAGCCGGGAGTGGCCTGCGAAGCGTGTCACGGCAAGGGTTCCTGGCATGCGGCCCTGCCTAAGACCGCTGTTTTTGAAAAGCGCCAGACTATTGTTAATCCGGCCAAACTGACCATGGGAGTGGCCGCCCAGATTTGCGGTTCCTGCCACAATCGCGGCCATGCCACCAAAGTTAAAGGGGCCGGCTGGCCGGTGGGCTATGCGCCCGGCAAGGCTCTGGAGGCGTATTACGAATCCACTTCCTTTGAAGGCGGTGACGTAAAGCACGTGTATGCCAACGAATTTTCCAAGGGACATCACCAGCAATTTATCGACTGGCAACAGTCGAAACATGCTGCCGAAGGTGTGACCTGCACGTCCTGCCACTACGTGCATCAGATCGGCATTCCGCCCACCCGCTCTCAGACGCTGGCGGCAGGCTCCAAACAGTGCCTTTCCTGTCACGAAATTTTGAACAACAATCTGGCGCACTCCATCCACTCTTTTGCCAACTGCGTGGGTTGCCACATGCCCAGGATCGCCAAGAGTGCCGAATCCGGAGATATACACAGCCACGTATTTGTTACCTTGCTGCCCAGGGACACCCTGGCCAATCCGAAAGTTCCCAATTCGTGCCAGACCTGCCACAAGCACAAGGATGCTGATTTGAAGACGCTCCAGGAGGCGTACGATGCCCTGGCCAAACTTCCCAAACCTGTGGCCGTAGCGACTAAAACCGTTATATATGAATAAAAGGCAACCTGGGAGATGATTCATGAAAAGGAAGCAATGGTATCAAATGCCTCTCCTCTGGATTGCCGGGCTCGTTCTGCTTGTTCTGATGGTACTTCCGAACATGGCCGCTGCCCAGGGAGAAGAAGTGGCATCGGCCCTGCGACGGTACAAGCAATATGAGGTCAGCACCGGATATTACGAAGAATATGAGGCCCGGCCGCGTCACGAGCGCCCCCGGGTAACGGTCCCGTCGCGCCGGCGGCGTCTTCTAGGGCTCCCTTACAGCTCGACGGCAGCCTCTGTGAGGATCCGCACGCGTCTGTCGGATTCTCACCTAGGCATTAAGTTTTACGACAACCGCCGCTGTGAGGACTGCCATGTCGAACAGACCCGGGATATGCATACGACCCGGGCCAATCTGACCTGCCGCCAGTGTCACGGCGGAGAGCCTGTCGCCAGTATCGATCACTACTTTTCACCCATGAACCCTATCCGGAAGCACGCCTATGTGTGCGCCAAGTGCCACGAAGGGGCCAATGCTTCCTTTGCTTCCTATGTTATCCATGAACCTTCGGCCGGATCACTGACCGCCAAGACGAGCTTTCCGGTTTTGTATTATACTTACTGGTTCATGCTCATCCTTTTAGTGGGTACGCTGGCTTTCTTTGTACCGCACAGTTTCTTAGCGGGTTTGCGGGAATTATTTACGAAAAAGGGAAAGGCAACAGAGGATACCGACGATGTACATTAAACGATTTAGCATATTAGACCGTGTGTTTCATGTTTTCCTGATGCTGACTTTTCTGACACAGACCGCCACCGGTTTCAGCCGCCTGTTCATTACTACCGCCTGGGGAAAGCAACTCAGCAGCCTCTTCGGCGGATATGAAAGTTGCGGCCTGATTCACCGGCGGGCAGGTATGATCATGGTAGCAGGTTTTCTGGTGCACATCATCTACCTGTTGACGAGGATCAACTGGCAAAATCTTGGCCAGAGCCTGTTCGGGCCGGACTCCCTGATTCCCAACCTTGATGATGTGCGGCATATCTTACAGAGAATCCTCTGGACGTTTGGTATTGGTTCACCGCCTGAATTGAATCGATGGGCCTACTGGGAAAAGTTCGATTACTGGGCGGTCTTCTGGGGGATGCCGCTATTGGCCGTCACCGGCCTGATGCTGATTTATCCCATCATATCCAGCCGCTATGTGCCCGGATGGTCCCTCAACGTCGCCGCCCTTTTGCACAAGGCTGAAGCCATCCTGGCAGTCACGTACATTTTTATCGTTCATTTTTTTGTCGGGCATCTGCGGCCCACCTGTTTTCCCATGAACGAGGTGATGTTTTCAGGGGGGCTGCCACTGGAAGAAGCGCTGGAGGAAAAACCCGCATGGGTGGCGCGGCTGAAGGCTGAGGGGAAGTTGGAATCCGCAACCGCGGACCCTCCTGCATTGTGGTTCAGGGCGGTATATTTTGTTTTCGGTTACGGCGCTTTGGGATTTGGCCTCTATATGCTGATAAACGGATTGATTTACAGCCCATATGTAACCCTGCACTAACAGAAATCTTTGCGGAATAAGGCCGGCGGCGGATTCGAGAGTTTGCGCGAGAACCCGGATTGTTTCGTTTTTTATTGCAAGCGAATTTTAGAAAGCTCAAAGTTATACTTTGAGCTTTCTTTTTTTTTGAGTTCAGCAAAAACCATTCATCTTGACTTAAGTCAATGAATTGGCTTTGAGAATGGTTTATATTGTAGCAAAACTTAGCCTCACAACGACGAGTTGATGTTTAACATTTTGCAACGTTTCAGGCCCAAGCGATGCTGGAGACCGGATGTTGATGCTGGATAAAGGTAAGTCATGAAGATCAGCGGAAAAAAGTCGGAATTTATTTTTCTTATTTTATTAATTTCAATTGTCGTGGGATTGCCGCTGGGCATCCTGGCCTATGACCGTTACTTATGGCCGCATAAAACAACTTCCGGCGCCAGAGAATTTACCCTCACAGGCAGTGCCCAAAGCGGCTGGCTGCTGGGTGAAGTTCAGGCCCATGATATTCTCTCTTTCGAAAAAAAGCAGGGGTCTTCCCAAAAGCCGGTGATAGAGGTTTCCAAAGGCGATCTGGTTGTTATTAAGTTAAGGAGTAGTGATGTGGCCCACGGTTTCAGCCTTAAAGCCTTCGGGGTCTATCTGACCGAACCAATAAAGCCGGGGAAAACTGCGTTTGTATCCTTTAAGGCGGATAAGGTCGGCACCTTTGTCTTTGCGTGCAATGTTTTCTGCGGCGGCATTCATCAGAACATGAAAGGTATATTGGTCGTTAAACCCTAAGCCGAATATTTCATGCAAAAACCGAAAAGGGTTTCAAATTCTACGAATGCGGACAAACCTTTATTGTCGCTATGCCAAAACATATGAGCAGAAAAAAAACATGGCTTGTTATTCTATTAAGCTTTGAACTGGCAGTGCTAATCCCCCTTTCTCTTGCCTTCTTGCCGATAACGCCCCGCACACATACAATCTTATTGGAAGCCAGAAAATTCGGCTACTCCCCTGCAAGGATTGTCGTCAATAAAGGCGATACAATTGCATTAAGTATGGCTTCTGCGGATGTTCCCCACGGCTTCTTTCTGGATGGATATCCACTGGAACTCATAAACAAGCAGGGTGTAACATTCCGCAAATATACCTGGCAGGATCATGAAGGCAAACCTATAACCGACTGGGACAGGGTTTCATCAACCAAATTTGTGGCAAGCAGGCCGGGCAAGTTCACATTCCGATGTATCCAAACCTGCGGAAATCTTCATCCCTTT
Organism: Candidatus Desulfatibia vada; assembly: GCA_014383215.1. Classification (GTDB taxonomy): domain Bacteria; phylum Desulfobacterota; class Desulfobacteria; order Desulfobacterales; family UBA11574; genus Desulfatibia_A; species Desulfatibia_A vada. Next base: position 43,087 of record JACNIG010000122.1, read on the forward strand.
ATGACCGGCGAATTGATCGTAAGGCCAAACACCTCGTATCATCTCATGGCCTCATTATCCATATGGACGGTATTTTGTGTGTTATTTTTGATACGGTTCGATTCTCCAACTCGTTTTTCCGGCTTCAAACGAATTAACATTTTAGATCGCCTGCCGGGTCTGAAACGGCTGGTCAAACATCGCAGCTTTCAATTTTTAATTATTTTGCCAAATGTTGTCGTCTTTTACCTGTTTATACTAAGCAGCCTGTGGGGAAGCCCGGTGGGTAACCGCAATGTCGCCATCATCTTCGTGTGGATTCTCTGGTGGTTTGTCTTAAAGGCCATTATTGTTCCCCTGGGCGGCAGGATCTGGTGCATGGTTTGTCCGCTGCCGGCACCGGCCGAGTGGCTCAGCCGCAAACGCTTAACGACCGTTAAGTACTTTCAAAAGCCGTTTAAGCGTCTGCATCACCGGTTTACCGGACTTCAGAAGGACTGGCCCAAAAAGATGGATAATATATGGCTTCAAAATATTCTCTTTCTGGTCCTGATTTCATTTGGAATGATACTGATTACACGCCCCATTGCCACGGCGATCATTTTCCTGATTATTTTAGGCCTAACCCTTGTTCTTGCTCTTATTTTCCGGCAGCGTGTCTTTTGTCTTTATCTGTGCCCCGTAGGCGGATTTTTAGGCACCTATTCCATGGCATCCATGACCGCAGTGCGTGTCATAGACCCGGACATCTGCAAAAAGCATCGGGAAAAATCCTGCTTGGCCGGCGGACCCGGCGGCTGGGCCTGCCCCTGGAATCAGTACATCGGCAAGATGAGTCGAAACAATTACTGCGGGCTGTGTACAGAATGCATCAAGAGTTGCCCCAAGGATAATGTGGGGGTTTTCTTTAGACCCTTTGGCTCGGACCGAATGTTGCGCGGCTATGACGAGATGTTCAACGTAATGATCATGCTGGTGGTGGCCATTGCCTTCAGCATTACCATGCTGGGACCCTGGGGTTTCATCAAAGATGCGGCCAATGTGACCGAAAGCGGACAGATTATCCCTTTTCTGATATATCTGGCCTCAATCTGGACCCTTGCATTGCTAATATTCCCCGGTCTCTTTGCGCTTACTGCCAAAGGGGCCAACCGTCTGGCCGGAAGACCGGCAGACGATCGTACCGTTACGCTGAAGCTTGCATACACCCTGATTCCGGTCGGCATTTTTGCCTGGATCGCCTTTAGTCTGCCGGCGGTCATGATCAACTATAATTATATTCTTTCAGTAATATCCGATCCCCTGGGGCTGGGATGGAACCTTTTTGGCACCGCAGATTATCCCTTCAACCCCCTTTATCCGCAATGGATTCCCTTGATCCAGGGCGGTATTTTGTTGGCCGGGCTCTATTTTGGACTGACCAGAGGTTATCTCGGGCTTAAAAACCTCGTTCAGGAACCATCCAGGCGCATCCGGATAATGATCCTTCCTTCCCTGTTTGCCCTTTTGGTGGTCAATTTATTACTAAAGCTGTATATGGGCTGATACCCTAATTGCAGGGCTACTGACCTATCGTAAATTCAGATTCAACATATTTTAATGAAGAATCCACACCTTGAAGGCATATAAAAGATGAACGTCGAACATCGAACATCGAACGTTGAACATCGAACGTTGAACATCGAATAATGTATTCTACCATTTATAATAAAGATAAAGCGACACGCGGCGCCTGCGCTGCGCGAGCGCCTTCCACATTCGACGTTCGACGTTGAACGTTCGATGTTCGATGTTCAAATTGTTGCATCTGAAATTACGACTAAACCTTCATATCACGTTGAAATTACGTATACAGGTCAGGAGTTCTGAATTGAGAGTAAACAAAATAAAGTTATCCACCTATTACTGATTTATCAGGATAGAATTCCTACTACGGCCCCGGTCATACAGGTGGCCAGCGTACCGCCGACAATGG
>JACNIG010000242.1 GCA_014383215.1 Candidatus Desulfatibia vada
ACTGCTAAGATTCTTGCGAAGAGAGCCAAATGAAAGTACTACCTTGAAAGGGATGCTGTCTAAAGGTTTAATTAATTGGATTCTATCGATTCCATCAAAGCTGCGAGGTAAAAGAAGGTTTAGGGAAACTTATACCTTCTCACCTCAGATGGTCGCTGGTGATCTTCCCCCAGCAGAGTATGCGCCATAAACGTTTAACAATCTCTTCCAGCGGACCACAAAAAGCTGTGAAATAAAAGGGACGTCTATGATTTTATGCTTTTCTTTAGAGGTTGTAGTATGGATAGTTGGGGAAGTTAATTGGATTATCTGAGATATGGGAAATCGGGGCTACTGGTTTAATCCAATAAACAATAGACGTCCCGAAAAAGCCCCAGCGGCACGAAGGGATTTCACCACATAACCTTGCTCTTTCAGCCGACACAAAAAGCTGTGCGGCTGAAGAGCCCGTTAGCATTAGAATGACATGTTTAGGAGACAAGATGGCCATTAACTTGAAAGATCATGAAGTCATAATAAACTCAATTAGAACAGAACACCCACAAACTGTTGCTGACGGCCCAGTTGTCCCAGAAAAATATTCCATTGTTAGACCAAGAATTCTATGGGTGCTTAGAGAAACTAATGGGGGAGGTGATTGGGACCTCAAAAGTTTTTTAAGAGACAACACAAATCTATTTAGCTACAGCAGATGGCATGCTACATTTGGGGCAATAGCAAAAATCTCAAAAGGACTTATCGAGTCATTAGAGGTTTCAGAAATTAGAAAACTAAATGCACGATCTGCAGTGGAGTCTCTGCGAGATATTGCTGTGATCAACTTGAATAAACGAGGCGGTGGACGTAATGTAAACTGGGAAACCTTTCCATCCGACGTTCAGACCTTTCATCCTTTCGTTAAAAGTCAGATATGTGTATTAGATCCAGAGATCCTCATTGCTGCAGGAACAGCTGACTGGTTGCCAGATCCATTAAAGTCAGAAATAACAAAAATAGGGCATTTAAAAACTGGTGCAATACAAATCGATTCAAAAAAATGGCTTGTAAAATGTTTTCACAGTGCTCAAACACAATTGACTCACCATGAACTATACCAACAAATAATTAATGCATTATCTTCAGTTGGTTGGAGTAATACCAGATTAAATTGCTAACAAAGCCATCAAGAAGGACCGCTATCGCGGCCGCTTATGGCTGGCGTTACGCACAAAGGAAAGACCTGAAAGGAAGTTGATGGCAAAGAACAACGGAAACGATAAGTCGCTGGAATCCTGGATCTGGGATGCGGCATGCAGTATTCGCGGGGCGGCAGATGCACCTAAATATAAGGACTTCATCCTGCCGCTGGTCTTCACAAAGCGGCTGTGTGATGTGTTCGACGATGAAGTGGACCGGATAGCTGAGAAGGTCGGCTCGCGGGCTAAGGCGTTTAAACTAGCCGCCAGAGACCAGAAGCTGGTTCGCTTCTACCTGCCATTAGAGCCGGATGACCCTGAAGAGGCGGTCTGGTCGGTCATCCGCAAGCTGTCCGACAGGATCGGGGAACAGCTCACCACCCGCCTGAGGGGCATCGCCAAAGCCAATCCCCTGCTGGAGGGGATTATCGACCGGATCGACTTCAACGCCACCACCCACGGCCAGCGCGACATCGACGACGACCGCCTCTCCAACCTGATCGAGAAGATTTCCGAAAAGCGGCTGGGTCTGGCTGATGTGGAGCCGGACATCATCGGCCGCAGCTACGAGTACCTGATCCGCAAGTTCGCCGAAGGATCGGGCCAGTCCGCGGGAGAGTTCTACACGCCCCCTGAAGTGGGCATGGTGATGGCCAAAATCATGGACCCGGAACCTGGGATGACCATATACGACCCCTGCTGCGGATCGGCGGGACTTCTGATCAAGTGCGAGCTGGTGATGGAGGAGAAGAACAACGGCAGGAAGGCCAAACAGGCGCCACTCAAGCTCTATGGCCAGGAGTACATTGCCGGCACCTGGGCCATGGCCAATATGAATATGATCATCCACGACATGGAGGGCAAAATAGAGATCGGGGACACCTTTCGCCATCCCAAATTTCGGGACAGGGGAAAATTGCAGACTTTTGACCGGGTGGTGGCCAATCCCATGTGGAATCAGAACTGGTTCACGGAGCAGGATTATGACAACGACGAGTTGGACCGTTTCCCTCAAGGCGCAGGCTTTCCCGGTAAACAGTCGGCAGACTGGGGCTGGGTGCAGCACATGGCCGCGTCCCTCAACGAAACGGGCAGGGCCGCCATCGTTCTCGACACTGGCGCTGCAAGCCGGGGCAGCGGGAACGCGGGCAAGAACAAGGAAAAGGAAGTTCGCAAGTGGTTCGTGGAAAACGACCTGATAGAAGGAGTGGTCTATCTACCGGAAAATCTCTTCTATAATACCTCGGCGCCGGGCATCCTCCTTTTTCTCAACAAGGCCAAGCCCAAAGGACAGAAAGACAAGCTCTTTCTTATCAATGCCTCGCAGGTATTCGCCAAAGGCGACCCCAAGAACTACATTCCGGAAGACGGGATAGCGCGAATCAGTTCGGCATTCCTGAAATGGAAGGAAGAAGAAAAGTTCAGCCGAATCGTGGAAAAGGCCGAGATCGTCAACAACGACTACAACATCTCCCCGTCGCGTTACATTTACACCGCCGATGCCGAGGAGTACCGGCCCATCGGCGAGATCGTCGCGGAACTGGATGCGCTGGAGATCGAGGCCGAAGAGACCAACACCGTTCTGCGGGCGGTGCTCAAGAAGTTGAAGGTGTAAGGGATGGGTCGGACGGACACAAAGCAAATTCAACCCGAAATTGGCCCCATCCCGGAGAGTTGGGAAGTGGTTGAGTTCGAACAATTCGCAGTCTTGCAAAGGGGCAAAGATTTAACTCGAACCAACTTTCGACCTGGTCCAATCCCTGTGGCTGGCTCAAATGGTATTATTGGGTTTCACGATAAGGCAATCGTATCTGGCCCTGGGGTTACTGTTGGACGAAGTGGTTCCGTAGGTAAAGTGACTTTCTATCCAGACGATTTCTGGGCACACAACACAGCGCTTTATGTCAAGGACTTCAAGGGAAATCACCAACGGTTCACCGCCTACCAGCTTGATTTGCAGAAGCTATCTCGATTCAAAACGGGGCCTCGGTCCCAACTCTTGATAGAAATTCTTTCCGAAAAGTGCCAATAGCTGTCCCTCCCCTCCTAGAACAGCGCCGCATCGCAGCTGTGTTGTCGCGGGTGCAGAAGGCAATTGAGCAGCAGGAGCGGCTGATCGCCCTGACTACCGAGCTGAAGAAAGCTCTGATGCACAGGCTCTTCACCGAGGGCACCCGTGGCGAGCCCCAAAAGCAAACCGAAATCGGCCCCGTGCCGGAGAGCTGGGAGGTGGTAGAGTTCGAACAATTCGCAGTCTTGCAAAGGGGCAAAGATTTAACACGAGCCAACTTTCGACCCGGTTCAATCCCAGTGGCTGGTTCAAATGGTGTTATTGGGTTTCACGATAAGGCAATCGTATCTGGCCCTGGCGTTACTGTTGGTCGAAGTGGCTCCGTAGGTAAAGTGACTTTCTATACGAACGATTTTTGGGCGCACAACACAGCGCTTTATGTCAAGGACTTCAAGGGGAATCATGAACGTTTCGTCGCTTACTATCTTGATTTGCTGCAGCTATATCGTTTCAAAACAGGGGCTTCGGTTCCAACTCTTGATAGAAATTCATTCCGCAAAATCCCAATTGCTATTCCAGACCACAGCGAACAGAAAGAAATAGCTGAGACTCTCGAATTAATTGACATGAAGATTACAGGAATTGAGAAGAAAAAGGAAGTTCTGTCCGATCTCTTCCGCACCCTTCTCCACCAACTAATGACCGCCGAGATCCGCGTGAACGACCTCGATCTGGAGGAATTGGGATTGGATAGTGAAAAATAGAGAGACACCAGGAGGTATGAATGGCAAAAAAGCCCGTGCAATATCATCAAGGCGGTTTTCCACCCAAGCGGCTTGACTGGGAGCGGCTGGTCTCTCTGATCGGCCCGGCAAATGCGGCCCTGGCGCGCTACGATGGGATGCTGGCGGCGGTACCCAATCCGGCCGTCTACGCCTATCGAGCGTTGCTGAATATTTCTGAAGGAATGGATGTCTTTTGAGGCCCAACTGTGACAAACTCGTAAAAAGTCAAAAATGACCCGTTTTGTCATTCCCGCGAACGCGGGAATCCAGGAAAATGAATCCCGCCTATCGGCGGGAGACTCCTGCGTTCGCGGGAGTGACGGCCTCGGAGACTTTTTACGAAACCATCAACTGTGAATCACAAAAATGGTTATGACTCATATATTGTAAAATATGGGTCTAAAAAAGATTTGTGGATAATCTGTGAGTCACAAAAATCGTTGCCGATAACGAAACGGCATTTCATTATCCACAAACGCGTTTGCCGATAATCTGTGGTCGGCAAAGCGGAGAAATTGGAAAACGGAGCAGCCGTCATGCCCAAACCAGGAGAACACAAGACCGTTCAAAGCCGTATTCTGAAGTACGCCGAGGAGATAGGCTGGACGTTCGTACCCCGGGCCGAGGCAGAGGCACAGCGCGGTTTCAACCCGGATGGCGGCAGTCCTTCAGAACGGGCGGCAAAGGCATCGCTTTATTTTGACGACCTGCTTTATGAGAAGGTGAGGGAATTCAACCCTAAATATAGCGAGACCGAAGGCGCACTGACTGGAAGACTGCGCCGCTTGCAGGCCAACATCTTCGGCAACCGGGAGTTTCTGGGATTCTTGCGCAATCAGGGCAAGTTCTTCTGCGCCGAAGAGAACCGCGAGCTGGATCTTCAGCTTATCGACTATGATGCCATCGACAACAATGTCTTTGAGGTCACCGAGGAGTTTTACATCCACAACGGGGTTTACGGCAACCGAGAGGACGTGGTTTTTCTCGTCAACGGCATCCCTGTGCTTGTGATCGAGTGTAAGAATGCGGACAAGGATGAGGCTATCGCCATCGGTGTGGACCAGATCCGCCGCTACCACGACGAGACGCCCGAACTGTTCGTTCCGGAAATGCTCTTTACGGCAACCGAGGCGATCGGTTTTTCCTACTGCGTGACCTGGAACACGGTGCGCCGGAATATCTTCAACTGGAAGGATGAGCAAGTCGGCCAACTGGGGGCCAAGGTCAAAACTTTCTGCGACCGTCAACACATCCTTGATTTGCTCAAACACTTCATCGTCTTTGCAGAAAAGGATGAGGAGTTGAACAAATACATCCTGGCCCAACACCAGACCGGGGCCGTGCGCAGGGTGGTTGACCGCTGTCTGAATGTCGAACGGACCCGTGGACTGGTGTGGCACACACAGGGCAGTGGCAAGACTTTTACCATGATCAAAGCCGCCGAAATGCTGTTCAAGGCGCCGGAAAGCGAAAAACCGACCATCCTGCTGATGATTGACCGCAATGAGCTCGAAGATCAGATGCTCAAGAACCTGGCGGCCTTAGGGATGCATAATGTGGAGCACGCTAATCGGATCAAAAAACTGGTGAAACTGCTCAGGGACGACTACCGCGGGATTATCGTCACCATGATCCACAAGTTCCGTGACATGCCGGAGAAGATCAGCGAGCGGTCGAACATCTTTGTACTCATTGACGAGGCACACCGCACCACCGGCGGGGACCTGGGCAACTTCCTGATGGCCGGACTTCCAAACGCCACCTATGTGGGCTTTACCGGCACGCCCATCGATAAAACGGCCTACGGGAAGGGGACTTTCAAGACCTTCGGCTGCGAAGACGATAAGGGGTATCTGCACAAGTACTCGATCGCCGAGAGCATCGCCGACGGGACCACGCTGCCGCTGTTCTACAACCTGGCGCCCAATGAGATGTTAGCGAACACGGAACTCATGGAAAAGGAGTTCTGGTCCTTAGCCGAGACTGAAGGCGTTGCGGACATCGCGGAATTAAATAAAATCCTTGATCGCGCGGTGAACTTGAAGAACTTCCTCAAGGGGGATGAACGGGTCGATAAAATCGCAAAATTTGTAGCAGAACACTATAAGGAAAACGTAGAGCCCTTAGGCTATAAGGCGTTCCTGGTAGCTGTGGACCGGTCCGCCTGCGCCAAGTACAAGAAAGCGCTGGACAAGTACCTGCTCCCGGAATACTCGGAGGTGGTCTACACCGGCAATTACAACGATCCGGCGGAGCTGAAGGAGCACCACATCGACGAGAAGAAGGAGAAGCAGATCCGTAAGAATTTCGCCCGCTTCGGCACGGAGCTCAAGATCCTGATTGTGACCGAGAAATTGCTGACCGGGTTTGACGCGCCCATACTCTATGCCATGTACCTGGACAAGCCCATGCGAGACCACACGTTGCTCCAGGCGATCGCCAGGGTGAACCGGCCCTATGAGAATGAGACCGAGGAGATGGTCAAGCCGCACGGCTTCGTACTCGATTTAGTGGGCATCTTCGATAAGCTCGAAAAGGCATTGGCCTTTGACAGCGACGAGGTCAACGCCATTGTCAAGGACTTGGAATTGCTCAAGGTGCTTTTTAAGAACAAGATGGAGCAGAAGGTGCCGGAGTATCTCGAACTTATTACACACAACTTCGACGACCGGGACATTGACGGTCTAATCGAGCATTTCCGGGACAAGGAACGGCGTAAGGAATTTTTCAAGGAATTCAAAGAGATCGAGATGCTCTATGAAATCATCTCACCGGATGCTTTTATGCGGCCATTTATAGAAGATTACACCACAGTGTCCGCCATCTATGACGTAGTGCGAAAGGCCTATGTTAAGAAGATTTATGTGGACCGGGCATTCCAAAAGAAAACCAGCGAGCTGGTGCAGAAGCACGTTGGAACAAGCTACATTCATTCGATCAGTGATTTTGTGGAGATCAACGACCAGACAGTGGAATACATCTCTGGCAAAAAAGGCGGTGAGGGCACAAAAGTCATCAACCTAATCAAGAGCATCGAAAAGACAGCGGAAGAGAGCAGTGATGACCCCTTTCTGATCGCCATGGCCGAGCGGGCTAAGACCGTACAGGAAAACTACGAAGACCGCCAGACCAGCACACAGGAGGCTCTGAATGAACTGCTCGCTGACATCGACAAGAACCAAAAACGGAAGAAAGAGCAGGCGGAAAAGGGCTTTGACGGGCTGACCTTCTTTGTCTACCGGACTCTGCTCGACGAGGGCGTGGCGGGCGCCGAAGAAGTTTCGGGACAGATCAAGACGGCTTTTCTCGGGCATCCCAACTGGCAGACGAGCGAGGCGGAGCTGCGCGAGCTGCGTAAAGATGTCACTTTCGCAATCTATGCCGAGATCGATGACCTCGACCAGGTTGCGCGGATTGTGGACAACCTTTTCTCGCTTCTGGCAAAGGCATATACGATTAAATGAATATAAACAGCGGAAAAGAGAGATTCAAAGAACGCGTCCGAGAGTGGGGGGACAAACTTGAAGTCCCGGTAACCTCCATTACGGTGCGGCCCATGAAGACCAAATGGGCCTCGTACTCGACAACCGGCCGGTTGACCTTTGATGCGCTACTGCCGGAAATGACGAAGGAGCTTCAGGTTTACGTGATCGTTCATGAATTGCTCCATTCCCGGGTGCCAAACCACGGCAAGCTCTGGAAAAGCCTCATGCGAGCGCACCTGGGGGACTACGAAGAACTGGAAACGGAATTGAGGGAAATGGCACATAACAAAAAGGGTGGGGATCTGAAGTTGACTGTTAGTCTCTAAAAGCATGGGTGTCAGGCCGTACACAGTTGACAACAAAGCAACCTGCATTTTAGAAGTTTAGGTCTGATTATTATTTGTTCCAAAATTTACAAAATTTGCATGAATGTTGAGATGTGTGAAATGAGAAACGGGTCAAGTCTGCTGTTGACTGTTGGAGCCCGAAACGACATATGGGCAGATCGTTGAAACCTTGAAAAGAGAATATCCGACAAGCCTAAACTTACGAGGGACGTAAGAGAAATGGAGAATGATGAAGTGGTCAAGTCTCCGTTTAGCTCTTGCTTGAAAATAGAAAGAGCTAAACGGAGACTTGACCCCCACTTATTTTTGGGACGATATTGTTTGAATGTCAATAGTATAGCTTGGTCCGACCCCAGAATAGGCTTGAAGTGACCTTGGTCGTTGGGCGGCTGAAAAGCTTGCGATGGAGAGTTACACAATGAATATCCGTGAAGCGGTGTCAGAGGATAACGACCAACTCCAGGAACTTCAGGCGAAATGCCCACAAGGCACAACGCTCGTCGCATCCACTGTCAACACGCCTGACTTTTTTGCTCGAGCTAAAGCGTATGAGTCGCACAAGGTCCTCGTGGCTTGCGAAGGTTACCGCGTAATCGGGTCAGCAGCTTGTGCCCTGCGGGACGCCACCGTGAACGGCAAAATCAGCCGGGTTGGTTATGTCTTTCAGGCTTTCGTTTCTCCCGACGCCCGCAGGAAGGGTGTTGCGGGCCAGCTTCTCCAGCAGCGTGAAGATTACCTGGGCCAACAGGGTGCGGTATTGGCTTACACCCTGATTATGGAGGGTAACTTGCCCTCTATGCGATACATTGAGAGTCGGGGCTTCAAGCTGCATCGCACGCTTGTTATGCCAGCCATAGTGGTTCACAAAGAGATGAACGTACCTTCAATGGGAAGGATCAGACCTGTCACATCCAAAGACTTGGCAACGGTAGCCGAGTTGTTGAATGAGACCTGGCAAGGCTTTGAGTTTTATGAACCGACCTCGGCTGAAGCGTTGGCCCAGTTTATCAACCGGACACCTGCGTACAGTTCTGACAGCCTGCTCGTCCTGGAAGATCAGAGGGAGATCTTGGCCTGTTTGGGCTTCTGGGATTGGAGCCAAATCATGCGGATCACCGTGAAAGCGCTCAGCTTGAAGATGCGAATGATTGGATTTTTTTTGACAACCACCCGTATCTTGCCAGAGTTTCTCAAGCCTGGTGACATTATGAAGCAAATCATGCTTACCCCTATCGGATTCAAAGATCCATCGCATCTGGCTGCGCTTGTTAGATACGTGAACAACCAGGCACTGCTAAGTGGAATTCAGCAAATATTCTGCATATGCGAGCGAAACCATATGCTGCTAAGGAGCATGAAGGGATTCATTCGGGTGAACACTGCAATACATCTATACGTCAAGCTGCTCCAGCAGAACGTATCGCTGAGTGACAAGCAGGTGTTCATTGATGGAATTGACATGTAGCAAATGGATCACTTTGGTTACCAATAAGGCCAATTGAAGGCAATGATCAGACAACGTGGTGGTTTTCACAGAAGTCTTTAAGCGGGGAAGCCGCCCAACATGCACCTGGACGCAGACGGGCAAAAATACGCGCCCGCTGGTCAGGCGCGGCGTTATTTATTTGATTTTACTACGATTTATTGCTGTCCACGTTTTTCTTGATGGAGGCATTATAGGATGTCCCCCTCTCCACATAATTTCTAAGAAAGGCAGACTAAGTATGATTCAAAAATTGATAATCATTGTAGTCATAGGTGTTTTTGCTTTTGGTTCAAACATATATGCCGAAACAATAAATGTTGTCGGAGAGATTTTTCCGCCGATGACAAACGAGGACGGCACCGGTCAGCAATTTGAGATTGCAAAAGCCGTTTATGGAACTTTGGGATATAAGGTGAAATGCAAAACTTATCCGTACAAAAGAGCGAGATATTACGTTGAGATCGAGAAAGCGGATGTAATGGTCGGAATGCTTAAAACTGACAGCGAAAAATTAATATTCGCACAGTTTCCGCATGATGCCGACAACATAATTGCAATATATCCCAAAAACAAGAATATCAGATGGAACGGTATAAGTACTCTTAAAAATAAGAAATTAACCTGGGCAAGAGGATTGGGATTTGATAGTCTGTTTGATTTTGATCATCAGGGGAGTGAGATTAATACAAGACGGCAGGCTTTTCAGAAATTACTCTTGGGAAGAGATGATTTTATGATTGATGCCTATAGCGGTTTCTTATTGAAAGAAGTTGATTCGTTAAGAAACAGGTTTGAAACCAGACAAATAGGTTTTATACTCATTTATTGTTGTTTTTCAAATACCAAAAGAGGAAAAAGATTAAAGAAAATATGGGACAAAGAATTCTTGGAAATAATAGAAACCGGAAAAGCAGAGTCTATATATAAGAAATGGAAGCTTATGCGTGAATACAGAATTCTGACAGAATACCTTGATAAAGCCGGCAAAAATAAAAGAGCTTCAGATGGAAGTTTTTATCTCTACAAATAATCTGACTTCAAAAACAGTTAATCATATAATAATGACTTAAGGGGTCTACTCTTAGTCTACTCTTAACTCATGA
>JACNIG010000076.1 GCA_014383215.1 Candidatus Desulfatibia vada
TTACATGTTTTAATGCATGTTTTTCTATGGAAGGTGAATGCAAAAAAGGAATGAATACGCCGGCAAGTAGGACTATAAGGATAATGCCCGCCTTTTTCATAACATTTTCCTTATATAACTTTTGGTGTCTGTTAAGAAAGTTTTTAGGGTTGAGCCAGCGACGACGCATCACAATTATACCTTATTGGAAGAGTTGTGGGAAATTTCAGGTGTCGGGGGTGCAATTTTTTGATTAGGTGTAATTACATGCAGAATAATGGCAATAACAGCTGCAGCACCTATCAACACTATGCCGGTTTTTATGTTCATATTTAATCCGAGCTTAGAGGCTTCGATCCAATTCAATACTATTGGCTTGATTATAATGTAGTTGCGGTTGGATTGCTATAGATTTGTTAATTTTTTGGTAGCAGGCCTTACTATTCTTTAGCTAGTGCAATCAAATCATAATCTTGATAACGACGATAATCAGCATGGCCAGAGGATAATAACTGGCCATGTTGAAAAGGGCCATTGCATAGGCAGGTTCATTGGTTTTATAAAGCAGGGAGGCGGGTAGTATAAAAAGGCATAGCCCTGTTGCGACGGAAGCGACCGCAAAAGGAAACTCAAAAGGTATTGGAGATAAATAGAGAACGACACCAGAAAGAATAACCGTAACAATAAGAGCCCCTAAAATAATAACGTTAGCAGATTCGAGACCCAGCCGCACAGGAATCGTCCGGGCGGAAAGACGCCGATCTTCATCGAGATCGGTGCAGTCATTGGGAACGTTCTGGCCGCCGATTTCCCAGCAAAATAGCCAGAAAAACAGAACCATTAAAAACAGCGGTGAGGGATGCGGATCTACGGCAAATACACCGGCAAGGGCTCCTGCGGTTTTAACGCCGCCGCTGACCAGGGTGCGCAGATGAGTTACTTTGAGCAGTAAACAGTATATTATTTCCAGGATGCAGCCGGTTAGGAAAATAGCTATACAGACGGGATTTAAGCTATAGGCGCCTATCATCGCCACGGCCGACCAGGCTGCAGTCCATAGCAATCCTTCGTAAAAGCTCAAATATCCCTGAGCCATGGGATGTCGGACCATAACGGCATCCAGGTCACAAGCGGTGTCAACAGCTGGGCACAGTTGTATTTTCTCTTTATCGACCCGATAGTCGATAACATCGTTGAGGGCGTAAACCGCTGTGTAACCGGCAAAGGTTGTGATCAGGCCGATAACAATTAATTCGAGGGAAGGGAATCTGCCGAGCCACAGCAGGGCACCTAACGCCGGGGTGGCCATGTCCAGCAAACCGTGGGGTGTTCTGGAAAGGGCCCAGAAAAGTTTTAAGCGGGAAAAACCGGTATACCGGCAGGCAAGCTGTGTCATTTTGGTATCCTAAGCCGGATTAAACGTATTAAATGATTAGCTAATTAACACGCAATCAGCATTTACGTCAAGGCATACCAATATCTTCGGCTATCAAGATACAAGGATTCTTGGATGGGCACTACTTAAATAGAGGTGTGCTCAAATATCGTTCCCCGGTGCTCGGCAGGATAACAACAATACGTTTGCCGCTTGATTCGTCACGTTTTGCCATCTCAAGCGCCGCCCAGACGGCTGCTCCGGATGAAATACCGGCAAGCAGTCCTTCCTTTAAGGCCAGCTGCCGTGCGGTTTCAAAGGCATCATCATTGGTAACGGTTATAACTTCATCAACCAGCGACAAATCCAGGACGTCGGGGACAAAGCCGGCACCGATGCCCTGTATTTTGTGGGGACCGGCGGTCCCGCCTGACAAGATCGGTGAATCCGCCGGTTCCACGGCAATGGCCTTAAAAGCAGGATTTCGCTGCTTTATGACCTGGGCCACACCGGTGATGGTGCCGCCGGTACCAACTCCTGAAACCAGCATATCCACCCGGCCGCCGGTGTCTTTCCAGATTTCTTCTGCCGTGGTTTCTCGGTGAATTTTTGGATTGGCCGGATTCTTGAACTGGTCGGGCATATAGGCATCTTTTTTTGAATCGACTATATTTTGGGCCTCTGCGATGGCTCCCTTCATCCCTTGGGCCCCCGGTGTCAGAACAAGTTCCGCTCCCAGGTGTATTAGCAGCTTTCTTCTTTCTACACTCATGGTATCCGGCATGGTGAGACAGAGACGATACCCCTTGGACGCACACACAAAGGCCAGGGCGATCCCGGTATTGCCGCTGGTGGGTTCCACGATCAGTGTGTCCGGGCCTATCAGGCCGCCGGCTTCCGCTGCTGCAATCATGGATACTGCAATGCGGTCTTTAACGCTTGCCAGGGGATTGAAAAATTCCAGCTTGGCCAGGATCTCAGCCTCCAGTCCGTCAGTGATGTTGTTCAAGCGTACAAGAGGGGTTCTGCCGATAGTAGTGTTTATGTCAGGAAAGATTTGCATGGCTTATACCTTTTGATTATGTTTGAATATCAACCGCGGCGTCTCCATAATTACCTTGGTATCCGCAGGCACCGATTCTGTTAACCAGACATTACCCCCGATGACGGAACGGGCACCGATAACGGTATCGCCGCCCAATATGGTGGCCCCCGAATAGATAATAACGTCATCTTCGATGGTGGGATGGCGTTTCTTGCCTCTAAGCTTTGCGCCGGCATCCTTGGGCAGGGAAAGGGCTCCAAGGGTTACCCCCTGATAGATACGTACATTCTTTCCGATCTCGGTGGTTTCACCGACTACGATACCTGTTCCATGATCGATACAAAAACTTTCCCCGATTTCAGCTCCCGGGTGGATATCAATGCCGGTTAAGCCGTGGGCATGTTCGGTCATGATGCGCGGGAGCAGCGGCACCTTAAATTCATATAGCTTGTGGGCGATCCGGTATACGGTAATGGCAAAAAGTCCCGGATAGCAGAAAATAATTTCATCATGGCTTTTGGAGGCGGGGTCCCCTTCATAAATAGCCCGGACATCTGTTGCCAGTGTTTGTCGCAAAGACGGAATCGAGGCCAGAAAGTCGAGAGCAATTTTCTGGCCCTGCTCCTCGCAGTCGCTGCAGGACAGGTCGTACCTGAGGCATTCATGCCGAATGCTGTGGGCAATCTGTTCGGAAATCATATCAAAAAGGACTGAAACGGTCTGGCCGATGTTGTATTTCAGATTGATCGCATCGACCTTGCCCCTGGAAAAATAGCCCGGAAAGAGAATTTCTCTTAACTTATCGATGACATCGATAATATATCCCTCGGAAGGGATAGGGTCATGGTCGCTATGGGTATGGGTAAAGCCTTCTGAATCATAACAGTTTGCAATGATGCTTTCGGTAATTTCCGGAAGTTTGTTTCTGCTGTGGGACAATTCGTCAGCCTCTGTTTTGCAGGACTGATCCAGTTTTTTTAAATCTCTCTCCATGGTTAGATCTCCATAGTTGTAGTTAGGATCATGATAAAAGTGGAAAGTAAATGCACGAAATTATTTATTTTGTAAAATTAAAGCAGAAAAGATGTTTTGTCAAAACAAAACTGTCACAAAGTGGCATGCCAGACAATGTTTATTTAGGGGAACCGTTATAAAATCAAAACCTAAATAGCAATAACGATGTAAACATAGTGTTAAAGATGTAACAATTTGGCAAATGTCTAAAAAAACTCTTGCATAACGGACAAAGTAATGTCAATTTTATTTAAATATATTTTATTGCAATTCGTGCTTTCGTGATAATTAAACCTGCTCCCTTGGGCTTGTTCGCATTAAGTTCATTTTAAAATTATTTCCCATACATCTTTTACAGTTTCGTTGCTTGACTCTCTGAATTCGCCTGAGGGATAGTTGCGGTAACCAATGAATTTTTGCGAAATAATTTTGAGGATATTATTATGAAAAAGTATCTTGCAGGAATTGTCCTTATTATTTTCGGCATTTTCATCGCATTCCCGTTGTTCAGCATGACCTACTACACCATGATCCGCACCTCTACGCCAGGCTTTTGTGCCACGTGCCATGAGATCCAATTCGCTTACAACACCTGGAAGACTTCGACACATGTCAACAATTCTCAGGGATTTGTGGCGGACTGCATGGATTGCCATCTCCCTGCTCCTGAAGACACCTATGATTTCTTTTATGCCAAAACCGTTCACGGCATAAAGGACGTGATTGCTCATTTTAGGTTGGACGAATACGATCACGAAAAAAATCGTCAAAAAGCATATGCTTCTTTTAAGAACAAGCAGTGCCAGAAATGCCATCGTAACATCTTGTATATCCCTGATAAGCGGGGTGCTATGCTGGCACACCGAGCGGTCGTCTACGCCAGACCCGGCTATGAAAAAAGATGTGTCGATTGTCACAAAAATTTAGTTCACAACAAAAGAGATCTTTATCATTATAAACAATATCAAGATTCCTATAGAGGTATCGGTGCTTAATTTATTTATTTCGGCATAGAAAGCGCGGCATGAACGCCCAATAGTTTCCCTTAAAGCTCGGCACGTTAACGAGCAATAGATTATTCGCTGTTGAATCAGTGGTAATCTTTACCAGGCTCAATCGCTGCATAGAGTATTCGACAACAAAAAAACAAATTAAAGGGGGCAAATTATGAAAAAGATTGTATGCGCTTCGCTTATAGTAGGGCTGGCGTGTTTTTTGGCAACAATGTCTATACCGACGAATGTCTGGGCGACAGGAAACCTTCCCAAGGCAAAGGAATTCCGGGTTGAGCGCAGCATGCCGAAAGAAGCCGTAGCCTGCATCGAGTGCCATAAGAAAGAACATCCGGGTTTGTTTGCCGATTGGGCTAACAGCCGTCATGCCAACGCCAACATTACCTGCTATGACTGCCACAAAGCCGAGGAATTTGACCCGGATGTGAGCAGGGAACATTATAAACAATACGAGCGTTCGGATCTGAAATACGGAACCAGAGAATACAAAGTTCCGATTGCAGCCGCAGTTACCCCCAAGGACTGCTCCCGCTGCCATCCGGATGAGGCTAAGCAGTACAGTATGAGCAAGCACGCCAACACCATTGAAATCATCTGGAAAATCGATCCCTGGCTGAATAAAGGCATGAACAGTGATTTTGAACGCGCATCAGGCTGCTTTCACTGTCATGGCACTGTTCTAAGAGAAAAGAACGGTGTTCTCGACCCTGAAACCTGGCCCAATGTCGGGGTTGGGCGCATAAACTTTGACGGCAGTAAAGGGAGCTGTACAAGCTGTCATACCCGCCACCGCTTTTCGGTGATGGAAGCCAGAAAACCCGGAGCCTGCGGTCAGTGCCATTTGGGGCCGGATCATCCCCAGATCGAAATCTATACGGAATCCAAACACGGTGATATTTACGCTGCTTACGGAGATGAATATAACTGGAATGCAGCTCCCGGTACCTGGACGCCCGGTGTTGATTTCAGGGGTCCCACTTGTGCTTCTTGTCATATGTCGGGAGCCGGTAATGTCATGACCTCCCACGATGTCACCGAGAGGCTTTCATGGGAAATTCAGGCACCCTTGACGATTCGCCCGGAAAATTTCAAACCCTTTCCGGCCAAGACCAATTGGAAGACCGAACGGGCAAAAATGACGGAAATCTGTACCCAGTGCCATGGGAAAACATGGGTGGATGGTCATTATGTTAAACTCGATAAAGTTGTCCAGGAATACAATGACGTTTATTTCAAGCCGGCCAAAGAAATGCTGGACGACTTATATGCAAAAGGGCTTCTGGACAAAAGCAAGTTCTTTGATGAACGGTTGGAAGTCGAATATTATGAACTATGGCACCATGAAGGTCGGAGAGCGCGTATGGGCACGGCCATGATGGCTCCGGACTATTCCTGGTGGCACGGCTTTTATGAGCTTAAAAAACGATTCAGTAATTACATGGAGGAGGCTCGGGAGTTGATTGAGCATAACAAGAAAGCCTATAAAGCACTCGATTTTCCTAACGCTACAGGTAGTACAACCAAGCCGAAAGAAGTTTTCCCGAAATAACGACCATTCGATTCGAATCTGCCCTCTCACATCCCCGCGGCTTCCACCCAAGCAGCGGGGATTTTTTCTTTATAGATATTGATTAATATGTTAAAGATAGTTTTTTATCAGGTTTTAATATTTTTTTTAACATCTTCGTCACAGATAGGACTCACGGCGATTTCTATAAATATATTCCGATTGAATCGTTTCCTTTAATAATTTTCAGTAAGCCGTTGGATAATTTCGTTTGGATCGGTCCCGCTAAACAGCGGGATGAGTTTTTGTCGATTTAAACGAAATTATCCAGCGGCTGAAACGGAACGTTATTTTGGCAACTGCTGCTATAAAAGACGAACATAGAAAACTCTATACTTAATCTCTGGAGAGGATTGCACTGATGGCAACGGCAAAAGATGTGATGTCCACCAGTTTCCATACGCTTGATCCTGACATTTCGATCAGCGAAGCGGTAAGGATGTTTAAAAAGGCCAGTGAAGAAGAAAAGCAGAAAGTCTTCGGAATGATGGTGACCGATGATGACGGGCGCCTGGTCGGCATGCTTTCCATGTACGATATTCTTTTATTTGTCCGCCCCAAGCATATTCATGTTTGGGGCATGATGGACGATATTGATATTGCCGGATTGATCGAAAATACATGTGAAAGAGCCAAATCGATCCTGGTCTCAGACATTATGACCACCGATGTGATCACCGTTGCCCCGGACACCCATTTGATGGTAATACTGGATATCATGATTAAAAAACATATTCGGCGGATACCGGTTCTGGAAGACGAAAAGGCCATCGGGATCGTATATATATCCCACTTTTTTTATCATCTTCTTGATCGGTTGACTTAATAATGGATGGAGAAAAAATTTAATCACGAAAACACGAATATCATGGGGGCCTACTACGCAAGTTTGCCGCTTGAAACTTCCCTGGATAACACTATGAGTTCTCCTCCGCTTTTTTGCAGGCCCGACGATTCTCTCGACTCTGCGCTGGACATAATGCGATCAAACGGAGTCTACCGATTGTACGTTGCGGGTCTTGCCATGCCTGTGTCAGCAGTCGTATAAAGGTTGATGAGCATGACCGCTATTGACCTCTATTAAACCAATTCCACTCAAATTTGATACTACTATTGACTTAAGTCAATGACTTCCGGGTTTTAAAAATATACGGTTTTGATAATTCCGAGGATGTTGGCCCCCAAAGGAAAAACAGAATCGGCAGAAAAAAAGCTTGCCGTGGAGTTGATGTTTTTTAGTGCTGTTTTATGTTAATTGACTGAGCCCCGACATTTATTTAAAATAAGGGAGTATAAGATGAGGTGAAAGATGGAAGCATATTTGAATAAAGGAATCAAAGAGATCATCGATCAATTCCCCGAAGTAGAAGAGATCCTGAATGAATATGATATTGGCTGTGCTCCCTGCAGCGTGGGCACCTGTCTATTAAAGGATATTGTGGAAATACATAATTTGTCCGCGGATAAAGAACAAGAGCTGATGGCAAAAATCGCTCAGGCTTTATACCCCGGCAAAGAAGTAAAGATACCCCGGATTGAGAGGAAAACCGAGACTGAACCAAAAGGACTAAACTACTCCCTGCCAATGCAAATGCTGGTTGACGAGCATGTTTTAATAAAAAGATTGATCGCTTTGATTCCGGAAGTTGTAGCAAATCTTGATGTGAATTCAAAGGAAGGCCGGCAGTTGATAATCGATGCTGTCGATTTTATACGGTCTTACGCTGACAAGTATCATCATGGGAAAGAAGAAGATATTCTTTTCAAATATTTTGATGAAAATCTGGATATCCTGAAAGTTATGCATGCAGATCACAAACAGGGGAGAAGTCACGTAAAGGCCGTACTTGAAGCGCTTGACAGGCAAGATGAAGCGACAATTGGAAAACACCTGACCGCATATGGTGCTCTGCTTACGGAACATATCAACAAGGAAGATGAAATCCTATTGCCCTGGATGGACCGGAATCTTTCCATTAGTCAAATTGGCAAGCTATTTTCCGAATTTAAAGAGGCCGATGAAACTATTGGGTATTCACCTTTAAAATATGAAGAGTTCATTGACCGGTTGGAGAAAGAATTTAAAAAATAATTTTATCACTGTTAGCAAATCAACGTTCCATTTCAGCCGCCGGATAATTTCGTTTAGGTCGGCAAGAACTCACAAATAAAAGCGCGTAAAAGCGAACATTGCTATGGCCTTAAGTATACATTGTCGGGATATGAATTTTTTCATTTAGTGGGGGCATCTTTGATGATGTTCGCTTTAACGCGCTCTAATTTGTTCAAACAGCTTCCCGACCTAAACGAAATCATCCGGCGGCTTACTGAAAATTTGTGAAGTTATCGGTTCAATCGGAACATTATTATGAGAAACGCTATAAAGGGAGGTAAGCCATGTGTCAGAGTTATAGAAAAGTTTGCGAATGCGGACAAAATACCACCGAGATATTTTTTGGAAAGATGATTTTTGATGAGCAGGTGGTTGCCAAGGTCTATTGTCCCCACTGCAGTCAAAGTGTTGCAACAGATTGTGACAACAGGGTGTGGGATAACGACTGGGTGCTGGAGCTGAACATGGAGGTTGTGCAGGCGCATATACCTGTAATGGATATTGCGCCTGAAGATATCACCGCCGACAGGATCTTCGACGAAGGCTATGTCACCTGGGTCGGGATCACACCGGATGATCATCAAACAAGAGAGCAGGAACGCAACCAGATTCAAAAGCTCGCCAAAACCGATCTGCTTGCTTATATCCAGGCCATGAAAGAATGGGGTCTGAACCGCGAGAAACGTTTTGTTAACGAAGGCTGGCGCAAGATGAGAGCCAGAGCTATACATTAAAGCGGAAGGTGATAACATCTCCGTCCTGAACCGTGTAGTTTTTGCCCTCGAGCCGGACGGTCCCTTTTTTTCTGGCTTCTTGATAGCTGCCGGCCTCTATCAGGTCGTTGTAGGCAATCACTTCAGCCCGAATAAATCCTCTTTTCATGTCTGAATGAATTACATCAGCAGCATCGACGGCGACAGTACCCTGTTTAACGTTCCAGGCTTTCACTTCTTTCTTAACGAAGGTAAAAAAGGATATAAGACCAAGCAGTTCACATGACCGCTGGATGACCCGATCCGTTGCTGATGCAGAAATTTTGAACTCTGTGAGAAAATCCTCGGCTTCTTCAGCGGACATCTGTGCAAGTTCCTGCTCGAGCTTGCCTCTTATCACCATGCAGTCTTCTTTGTTGGTTAGGTTTTCAATGACCGGGAGACGGTCATCTTCGTCATCGTTGTTAAACAGCACTAAAACCGGTTGGGCAGAAACAAACCCATATCCTTTTAGCGCGGGCGCCTCGGTAAGTTCCGGAAACTTTCTTAAAGGCATCTCATTTTCAAGGTGTTTCAGGCACTGGTTTAAAAGTGCCAGTTCTTCTGCGTATTCTTTTTTGCCGCGTTGGCGATCTTGCTCGATACGTTCCATTCTCTTTTCAATAACCATCAAATCAGCCAGTATGAGTTCCTGGTCAAGGGCGTTAAAATCATCCAGGGGCATCGGTTCATCAAAACCATACCCGCTGAAATTGCGGATCACATGGATCAGGGCATGACAGTCCCTTACCTGGGTCCAGATCTTCTGGTCTTTTAAAGATCCCATCATTCCCGGAAGGAAATATTCGACTCGGGCAAAAATGGTCTTCTTGGGTTCGAACATGTTGCTCAGTGCCGCCAGTCGCTCATCCGGCACCTGCATGGTGTTGATGCGGTTTTCACCCTTTTTTTCAGCCATGGAAATCGTTTGGGTTAAAGCTTCAAATACTGTCGATTTACCTGCGCTGGGAAGGCCGATGATACCTAATTTCATCTTTGCGAACCTTTATATACGAGCTCACACGGTTTAAAATATGATTATCCATTGAGCGGTCTTATAGCGAAAACTCCCCGACCCCTCATATATTTATTATTATTATTTCGTGTTTTAGTGTCTTGGTGGCAATGAAAAAGATTAGCCCCATAATACACAAATCTTAGTAACTTCTCAATAACTTAGGGCTTAGAAAATCGTCGGGCTTCAGAATTTTTCAAAAAAGGCGCTATCAAAAACGCTATCTAAGGGTGACCCAATATTTATGATTTGTCAAATTATTCGAGAGATTGTAAAACGTTTCGGCAGCAATCATAAATATTTGGTCACCGTGAGATGCCATGGCAGAAGACCAGGATATCACCTTTTTTGAAAAACCCTAAAGCCCTTTTCCCCGAGTTTAGTGAGAAGATGCAAATCTTACAATTAAGGATCTAATAAGATGAAAACGTTTGGGCCAGTTCTTTACCAATTTGGTCAGCAGGGGTTGTGCTTTTTAAACTTTTGACATTTTCAGCTAAAAAAGTAA
>JACNIG010000323.1 GCA_014383215.1 Candidatus Desulfatibia vada
CCGCGGAGAACGCCGCTCATCGGAAAAATAGCCATTTATGGATGGAAACTAGATATAAGTGGAACGGAAGCTATATCTCATGCCCTTTTGCTACTTCATGCTCTGCCCTGTTTCAAGTTCAAGCGATTTAAAGCTTAGCAATCTTTCTAACACCATTGCGCGTTTTATTATTATTTTATTCCTTTTATTTGGAATGCCCGGCAACGTCTTGTCAAATCCAGGTTTTCAGTCGTTAAAAGATGACCCCAATGAACCGTGGCATATTAATGCCGACGAAATAAGCTACGACAAAAAATTGGATCAATATATTGCCAAAGGCAATGTAGCCATAACCAAAAATGGCAAAAACCTTACGGCTGACTTTGTACGTTTTGATCAAAAAATCAGTAAGGTACTGGCTGTCGGCCATGCGATTATGACCGTGGGCGACGATGTTTTAATCGGCAACAGAATGGAAATGGATCTTGAGACCGAGACCGGAACGGTTTATAATGGAACTATATTTCTTGAAGCCAACCATTTCTATATCCGCGGCGACAAGATCAATAAAATAGGACCGGATTCATATACCACTGACAAAGGCTGCTTGACAACATGTGACGGTGACCGTCCGGCCTGGAAGATTACCGGAGATAATGTTAAAGTCACCGTAGAAGGATATGCTTATACCACTCACGCAACGCTGTGGGCCCGAAGCGTACCCGTGTTGTATTCGCCCTGGCTGACGTTCCCGGTCAAACAAAAGCGCCAGAGTGGTCTGCTGCCGCCCCAAATCGGATATTCAGATCGAAGATGGGAAGAATATAACCAGCCGTTTTTTCTGGTCATAAACGACAGCCAAGACGCGACTTTCTATCTGCACCACATGGGACGCCGCGGAAATAAAATCGGCATGGAATACCGTTATGTTCTGGACGAAGATTCTAAAGGGACCCTGATGTACGATTATTTAAATGACGAGAAGACCGATGAGGGCGATCCGGTAGCGGATGCTGATTGGGGTTATTTCGGTGATAGCTACCCGCGCCCCAATTCCGATCGCTACTGGTTCAGAATGAAGCATGATACGGTATTGCCCTTTGCATTCTCTGCAAAACTTGATATAGACTTTGTTAGCGATCAGGATTATCTTTTAGAATTCGAAGACGGCTATACGGGATTTCAAGAAACCTATGAATATTTTTTTAAAACCTTTGGCAGAGAACTTGATGCATATGACGATGCCGTCAGAACCAACCGGCTTAACTTGAATCGAATCTGGTCTCAATACAGCCTAAACGGTGAGTTGCGCTGGTATGATGATGTCATCAACAGACGCCAGGGTAACACCATGTCCCCAATCTTACAGAAACTGCCGTTTATAGAATTCAATGCATCCAAACAACCTATCTTAAAATCCCCTTTTTATTATGATCTCGATTCTGAATACACATATTTTTACAGAGACAAGGGCCAAAGAGCCCATCGACTGGATGCCTATCCAAGATTCTATCTGCCATACAAGTTTAAAAACTATTTTAGCATCGAGCCCTCCTTGGGACTTAGGGAGACCATCTGGCATTTTGATAAATACGAATACAGAGGACCGACAAAAGAAGAAAACCTGTCCAGGGAAATGTATGACTTTAGGATAGATTTATCTTCGGATATCTATAAAATATACAGTGGGATAGGAGAAAATGTCGAAAAAATCAAGCATGCGGTGAGGCCCCAGATCGTATATTCTTATATACCCCATAAAGATCAGAACAAATATCCCGGTTTTGATTCTATTGACAATATTAGCAAACAGAGACTGCTCACGTATTCGCTTACAAACACGTTGACTGCAAAATCTTTATTTCAAAAAAAAGAACGCGGCATGCTTCCAGAAGCTGATAATGGCTGGCAGCTTAATGAAGATGAAAATCGCCGGCAACTTCCCGAAGCCGGCAATGATCGACAGTCTCCTGAGACTGAAAATGACCGGCCGCCCGATTATTCTTATAATCCGTTCTTACGTTTCTATCTTCAGCAGAGTTATGACATCAATGAAGCCAACGAGGATAAGGATAAAAAACAGCCTTTTTCCGCGATATTCGGGGAAATCGATCTTACCCCGGACAGTTATTATAAAATGCATGTCGATGCCACCCGTTCCCAGTACAACAGCTTCTGGGAATCTTACAATGTTGCCGGAAATATATGGGATAAGCGCGGGGACAGTTTATTTGTCGAACGCCGCTATAGACACAGCTCAAGCGATTCGATATTTTATGATCTGAAAGTAGTAATATCGGACAAACTCTCGGTGTTCGCCGATTACGAACGTAATATACATACTTCAGAGGATATTAGAAAGAATTTTGGGTTCCTGTACAAGTCGCAGTGCTGGGCACTGGAGGCAAGTTACATCCATGAGGGTAATGACCGCACCTATATGTTTGTAATTAGCCTCCGCGGAATTGGAGACTTTGCCCACGGTATAATGGGACGCAGACTTGAAAGCCCTTATTTATCAAGGTAATTCCAAATCAAATGACAATAGAAAAACTAACATATTCCTGGTATGTGCTGCACACCAAAAGCAGGTTCGAAAATGTAGTCCACGAAGGCCTGTTTAAAAAATCTATAGAGGTTTTTCTCCCAAAAATTCAGGTCCGAAGTAAGCGCCGCGATCGTAAAGCTATGATCAGAGTACCGCTTTTCCCCGGTTACCTGTTTGTGAAAACCGATCTTAGCCCCAATGAGCACATTGAAATTGTAAAAACGGCCGGCGCCGTTCGTTTAATCGGCAGCAAAGACGGTCCTGTTCCAGTACCTCTGGACACAGTGGAATCTTTACAGATTATGGTCCAGACGGATCATTCGGTCTCAACCGGAACCCGTTTTAGAAAAGGGAACAAGGTGCTGGTGGTATCCGGCCCCTTTGCAGGCGTAACCGGAACTTTTGTTCGATACAAAGGTACATGCCGAGTTGTGGTCATTATTGAAGCCCTGGGGCAATACGCCGGGGTGGAAGTGGATGAGGAAGATGTTGAAATACTTCCTGAATTTTTGGCATAGCCGGGAGCCAAATTACCATTTTCAGAAAAGCTTGGCTTTTCAGTCCTGCAAGGTAAACCAATTTTTATGCCTAATGTTAGCTAAAATTATTAAATTCTGTCGTTTAAATAATAATATCCGTTGACTTTATAAATTCAGTTAGTTACAAATTATCTTTGTATTGACTCAATTTCAAGTTTTTTATAAGCATTCAGAAGTTATTGTAAGAAGGAGGTTGTATGAATAAATTGGAGCTTATCTCCAAACTGAAAAACGAAGCGAACATCTCCAAAGCAGAAGCCGCTAAAGTGGTCCAGATCTTTTTCGATAATATGGCAGATGCCATGTCTCGGGGAGAGCGCGTTGAAATTCGCGGTCTTTGCAGCTTTTTCGTCAAAGATTATAAAAGCTATACGGGCAGAAATCCGAAGACCGGGGAGAAGGTTGTCATCAAACCCAAAAAACTCCCTTTTTTCAAGTCGGGAAAAGAACTAAAAGAACGCGTCGATAGTTAGTTGTGTGCCTAGGTTTGAATCAATACCTCGATTTGAGTCGATCTTGGGCCAACAAAAGCCCATAAAGCTTTTAACTACTCTTCTTCGAAATGGGACCATACCCCACGCCCTTCTTTTATCCGGGATAGATGGGATCGGCAAACAGTTGACAGCTATGACCTTTGCCATGGCATGCAACTGCCTGGACCTGGAGACCGGATACCTTTGCGAAGACGAGAATAGTTTACATACGGCTCAGAATCGATATGCTGGAACGAACCCTTGCGGTAGCTGTAAATCATGCCGGAAAGTTCAATCCGGTAACCATCCGGATATCATTATCGTTGAACCTTCCGGTCCTTATATCAAAATTGGTCAGATTCGTGCTCTTTGCCACACACTTGCCATGAAACCTTTAGAGGCCCGTTTACGTGTGGTACTAATTTCAGATTCCCAGGCCATGAATTCTGCAGCAGGGAACGCCCTTCTCAAGGTACTGGAGGAACCTCCGGATCGAACAATTTTGATGCTGACTGCCCGGCACCCATCTGATCTTTTCCCTACAATTCTATCACGCTGCCATCATATCAGGTTTAACCCGATTTCGCGCGAAAGTATTGTGACGATACTAATTGAAAAGGAGGGAGTACATCCCGACGATGCTGAAATTATATCGACCATGGCAAACGGCAGTTTGTCAAAAGCTCTTTCTATGATCGGGCTCCCCAAAAAAACTAATTGGATACATCAGAGGAACTGGCTGATTAATGAAATCGACTCTTTATCTTTAAAACCGGTCGGTTCACTGCTGGCATTTGCAGCCAGACTGTCAAAAAACAAAGCGATGCTGCCGGAATTCCTGGAAATGATTCAATCCTATTTGAGAGACCTCGTGGTCTGCAAATATTGCCCTGAAAAAATAATCAACAGGGACTTGCAGAGCAAGATTCAAAATAGATCACAAAAAATGACGACAGCCTCGTTACTTTCACAAATAAGCATGGTCCAGTCAGCGCAGAAAGATATGCGGACAAACGCCAATTTAAGGCTGACGCTGGAAGTCCTCGTCATGCGGCTGGCAGCCGTTTAATCAGCTATAGAGTTTAACATATGAAAAAAATAGTGGGAATAAGATTTAAGCCCGCCGGCAAAGTCTACGATTTTGAAAGCGGTGCATTTGTACTGAATCAAGGTGACTATGTAATTGTGGAAACCGAACAAGGGCTCGGTTTGGGAATGGTGACAGCCCCCCCCGCGGCCGTTGATGAAAGTCAAACTGACAAACCGCTGAAAAAGGTGTTCCGTCTGGCCAGCCAAGCGGATTTTAGTCAAAGAGATAAAAATCTTGAGACCGAAAAGCAAGCCCACACATACTGCCTGGAATGCATTAAAGAGCTTGGCCTTAGAATGAATCTGTTTTCCGTCGAAAGCTCCTTTGATGCCAGCAAATTAACATTTTTTTTCACTTCAGAGGGTCGTGTCGATTTCCGGCAACTTGTTAAAATGCTGGTTAAAAAGCTGGGGGTCAGGATCGAGATGCGACAGGTGGGAATCCGCAACCAGGCCAAGATGTGCGGTGGTATCGGAAGATGTGGACGCGAAATTTGCTGCTCGGCATTCATGGGAAAATTCGGCCCGGTCTCCATTCGCATGGCAAAAGAACAGGGGCTGTCATTAAATCCTACTAAAATCTCCGGTCTGTGCGGTCGGCTGATGTGCTGTCTGACTTTTGAATATGAGGCCTACCAAACACTCCGGACCCAATTCCCCAAAATCGGTAAAACTATAACAACCAAAAATGGACAAGGGAAAGTGATTCGCCACAATCCCATCTGCAATCGTATCGCCATCCGATTAGACGGTGGTCAGGATATTGAAATTGAAGTAGATAAAATCATAAAAGAAGTTTAATGATCTCGTAAAAAGTCACGAATTCAACAGGAGAAAAAATGCCTAAGCCTTTTTATATAACAACGCCGATTTACTATGTGAACGCAAGGCCCCATCTTGGGCATGCATTCACAACTATTGTAGCCGATGTTGCCTGCCGGTTTCATGCCATGCGCCAAACAGAAACGTTTTTCCTAACCGGCACGGATGAACATGGGGACAAAGTCGTTCGTGCAGCCAAAGAGGAAAACCTTAGTCCCAGAACCTATGTCAATAAAATCAGCAAGCTCTTTAAGAATCTCTGGCCCGATCTCAGCATTAAATACGACCATTTTATCCGCACAACTGACAAATCGCATATTGCTGTTGTTGAACAGATACTGCAAAAAATTTATGACCAAGGTGACATTTATTTCAGCGAATATGAAGGACTTTACTGCTTTGGATGCGAACGTTTCTATCTCGAGCGTGAACTGGTCAACTCCAAGTGCCCTGATCATGAAACCATTCCTGAGCTTATCAAAGAATCCAACTATTTCTTTAAAATGAGCCGCTATCAAGATTGGCTGATCGATTATATTAAAGATAATCCAGGTTTTATACGTCCTGAACGCTATAAAAATGAAGTTCTGTCCTTTTTAAAGGAACCTTTAGAGGACCTCTGCATATCCAGACCTAAAACTCGTCTCAAGTGGGGGATCACACTACCCTTTGATAACAACTACGTCACATACGTATGGTTCGACGCCCTTTTAAACTATATTTCTGCCTTAGGATACCCTGATGGAGAACTATTTAAAAATTTCTGGCCCTCTGCCCAGCATCTTATCGCCAAAGATATCTTGAAACCCCATGGCATTTACTGGCCGATTATGCTCAAAGCCGCCGGCATTCCTGTATATAAACATTTGAATGTTCATGGATACTGGAATGTTGATCAAAGCAAGATGTCAAAAAGTATCGGAAATGTAGTAGAACCGCTTCAGTTAACAAACATTTACGGCCTCGATGCCTTCAGGTTTTTTTTAATGCGCGAAATGGTCTTTGGTCTCGATTCCAGTTTTTCCGAAGAAGCGCTGATACAACGCATTAATGCGGACCTGGCCAATGATCTCGGAAATTTATTCAGCAGGGTTCTGGCAATGGTTCATAAATACTTTTCAGGAGTAGTTCCTAAAATTGATGCCGTGGTTGAACAGGAGCTGCAACCAGGGTTGGAACCGGATGCAATCAAGGCCATCGCCGACTTTGAAGAAGCCATGGAGTCGTTTGCCTTTCATCAAGCTTTAAGGACCGTCTGGGAATTCATCGGACGGATGAACAAATATATCGACATCACTGCACCTTGGGTGCTGGCAAAGAAAAAATCGAGCAGAAAACAGCTTGAGGTGGTTATCTATAATCTTTTAGAGGGCCTCAGGGTTATATCCGGCCTAATCTTTCCCATCATGCCGGATACGGCGGCAACCATGCAAAAGCATCTGGGAATGGACCCGCAAAAACCATTTTACTATCTTGACGCCCTCAAATCCTGGAAAACCATAGCACCGGGCACAAACCTGCCGAAATCAATTACTCTTTTTCCAAGAATCGACCTCAAAAAAGAAAATCTTTCTTCAAACAAGTTATCTGAATCAAGACCTGAAATGCCTGCAATAAAGCCTGAGATTTCCATAGACACCTTCAACAAGATTGACCTTAGGGTAGCTACCGTAATTCAAGCCGAAGCGCTCCCCCGGGCAAAAAAACTTCTCAAACTCGAAGTTGATCTTGGAGAAAAACGCACGATCGTGGCAGGTATTTCCGCCCACTACACGCCCGAGGAATTGGTGGGGAAACAGGTCATCGTCGCTGCCAATTTAAAACCCGCCAAAATTATGGGTATCCTCTCCAATGGAATGCTGCTGGCTGCCATAGATGATTTTGGCTGCGCAGTCGCAACCATGGACAAAAAAGTAAAACCGGGAACACAGCTAAGTTGAGAATCCAGCTGGTAAATGCTAACCAATAACTGCTAATAACGGTTTCATGAAATGAACAACGAGGTAAACCCTGAAAGACCAAGCTGGCGAGACTATCAAGCAAAACTGAAATATTTAACCGTTAAAAAGAAATCCCTTATAAATACTTTAAAAGTAAGTGCCGCTTCTGTCATTTTAGTTGCAACTTTTTGCGTAATGATCAGCGGATTTGGCAGTAAGGCCTATTTTTATGCTATCAGAAAATTTGACCCGCCCAATGAAGCCGGCCTGGATACGCACGATACACCTAATAGCTCGATCGACAAAAGGGATGTTCAGGACTTGTTAGACGGCAAATCCTTGCTAAATCTTAAGAACAAGAGCTTTAATTTCGTTGCAGACGGACTTAAGTTTCGGGTTGATACCAGTCTGGACATTCCTTTGCAGCAATATCTTTTAAAACATCTGAACCTGTCCTCATCCCGCTACATCGGAATTGTGGGAATGGATCCTGCAACCGGCAGGATTCTGTCTATGGTTGGATATGATAAAGCCGACCAGGCCGGCAACCCTTGTGTCTACAGTAAGTTCCCGGCAGCGAGTATTTTCAAGATTGTTACCGCATCGGCGGCCATTGAAAAATGTGGCTTTAATTTAGACTCTATGTTTACCTACAACGGCAGAAAACACACATTATACAAATCTCAGTTAAAGGATCGTTCAAGCAGATATACCAACAGGATAACATTCTCAGACTCATTTGCCCAATCCGTCAATCCTGTTTTTGGTAAAATCGGCGTGCATTATCTGGGGAAAACGACCTTGGAAAATTATGCTGCTGCCTTTGGATTCAATCAAAATATTGATTTTGAAATTCAGCTTGCCCCCAGCCAGGTTGCCCTTTCCGACGATCCATACCAATGGGCGGAAATAGCCAGCGGTTTCAATCGCCAAACAAAAATATCGCCTTTGCACGGTGCATTGATAACCTCCGCCATACTGAACCAGGGCCGGCTGGTAGAACCTACCATTGTCGATCAGATCAAAGATGAAAACGGCC
This sequence comes from Candidatus Desulfatibia vada, assembly GCA_014383215.1. Lineage (GTDB taxonomy): Bacteria > Desulfobacterota > Desulfobacteria > Desulfobacterales > UBA11574 > Desulfatibia_A > Desulfatibia_A vada. Next base: position 8,430 of record JACNIG010000323.1, read on the forward strand.
GGGTTATGTACCGCAGCCAAATGACCACCATTAACCAGGCGATCACACCCTCAGCAGCAAAAATTCTTAATCATCTCATGGAAACAACAATTAGTTCCGGCACCTGCAAGAAAACTTTCAGGGGTTTTGAAAACGACCGAATTCTTTCCAGACTCAATATTGGCGGCAAATCCGGCTCCATCGGCAACACCTCTCATGATGCCCGTTACGACTGGTTTGTAGGATTTGCCGAAGAAAAAGAAGGGTCGGCCAAGATCGTTATATCAGCATTTGTGACGCATGAAAAATATATAGGTACCAGGGCCAGTCAATATGCCCGTATGGCAATAAAACAGTATTTCCGCAACTATTTTGCGAATAACGTAACAGTTCAGCCACTAAGGCACAAAGGCACAAAGAAGGAGAATCATTATGCCGGGTTTTGAAGTATTTGGCGACGAGGAACGTAAAGAAGTCCGGGACGTTCTGGACACAGGGGTCCTGTTCCGTTATGGTTTTGACCAGGCCCGTCAAGGTCACTGGAAGGCCAAAACATTTGAACTCGAACTGGCCAAACGTATGGGTGTCAACCATTGCCATTTGTGTTCCAGCGGCACGGCAGCTCTCAGCATCGCGCTGGCAGCTTGCGGAGTCGGTGCCGGCGATGAAGTCATTGTGCCGCCCTTTACCTTTATAGCAACCATCGAAGCCGTCCTTAGTGCCGGCGGAATCCCTGTTTTTGCCGAAATAGACGATACCTTGTGCCTTGATCCCGAAAGTGTCAAAAACGTAATAACACCTCAAACTAAGGCCGTAATTCCCGTACATATGTGCGGATCCATGGCGCAAATCGATACAATCAAAACTATTTGTAAGCAAAACGACCTTATTTTGATCGAAGATGCCTGCCAGTCCCTGGGCGCCACTTTCAAAGGCAGGGCTGCCGGTACCTTTGGCCATATGGGCTGTTTTTCATTTGACCCTGTTAAAACCATTACATGCGGCGAAGGCGGAGCTGTTGTAACCAATGATAAAAAACTTTATATTGCTGCAGATGCTTACGCCGACCACGGCCATGACCATATCGGCAGCGACCGGGGCCTTGAGGGTCATCCTGTTTTGGGCGTAAACTTTCGCATCAGCGAACTGAATGCCGCTGTAGGAGTCGCTCAATTAAATAAACTCGATTTCATTATAGATAAACAGCGAAAGCATAAGAAGATCATCAAGGATGCCCTGGCACAATTTTCAAAGATTACTTTCAGAAAGATCCCGGATGAAAAAGGGGACTCCGCCACATTTCTTTCTTTTTTTCTGCCTGACGAATCAAAAACCAGGAAAGCAGCCGCTGCCTTTGGTCATGCCGGTATAGATGCATGCTTCTACTGGTATGACAACAACTGGCATTATATCCGGCAGTGGGACCACTTTAAAAAGCTGAAGTCTTTGGCAAAATTGCCGCTTCAACTTCTGGAGTCTTACCCGGACTATGAAGCGCTCAAGCTTCCCCGGTCCGACGATATTATGAGCCGGACAATCTCAATGCTGATTAAACTCTCCTGGACCGACGAAGAGCTGAGCCGGCGAACCGAAAAAATTGTTGATGTAATAAAAAAATCAGGCCTATAATTACATGAGGAGTCGATAAATTTTTATTAAGTATTATCTGTCAGCGGAATGGATGATCTTTTTTTAAAGCGGGTGCTGTTTGAGTGTATTAGGGATCCGTTAGAAAGAACAGACGGATCCCGCAATTGTTTCATTGCAAACGATTGCCCATCGTAAAGCAAACCTGTTGTTTTTTGTGATAAAAGCCTCTGTTCTTTCTTTACGAGCCCTTATACACGAGTTCACACGGTTTAAAAAAAGATTTTCCA
>JACNIG010000073.1:0-4635 GCA_014383215.1 Candidatus Desulfatibia vada
AATCTTACCAATGAGATATGGAAATCGGCGGAACGGCTGCGGGGCAAATTCAAGGCCTATGAGTATCAAAGTGTTATTTTGCCGATCATTGTTATTCGACGGTTGGAGTGTGTGTTGATCTCATGGCGGGAAAAACAGGCAGCTGATATTCTGAAAAAGCGCCCGGACATAAAAGAAGATGCGCTTGCAACCCTGGTTAAAAAGCTTGAACTGAACCCAAAGAAATCACCATTCTCCAATAAGACCAATTGGACGCTTGCAGCTATCTGCAAGGAAGACCCGACTTTGATGGAGAAGAATTTCCGTGACTATATCAACGGTTTTTCCGAAAACATTCAGGATATTATTGACCATTTTGATTATCGGGCCATTATTGGCCGCATGGTAAGAAATGCCCGGCTCGCCCCGATTTTGCGGCAGTACGCCAATGAAAAGTTAGGGCCGGAGCATCTGTCCAATCTTGAAATGGGCTATATCTATGAAGAGCTGTTGCGGCGCTTTTCAGAGCAGAGCGGCGAGGAGGCCGGAGAGCACTTTACCCCCCGTGAGGTTATCCGGCTGATGGTGGAGTTGCTTGATATTCCATTGCCGCAAAAGCATCTCTCTATTTATGATCCCGCCTGCGGCACCGGCGGTATGCTGTCCATTGCCAAGGAACATCTGCTAGATAAGGCCGCGACCGATAAGGAAAAAAAAGATGTGGAGCGGTTGGTCACCGTCCACGGCCACGAACTTCAACCCGGAAACTATGCCATCTGTCAATCGGATATGCTGATCAAAGACGACAAGCAGGCCGAGATTTGTTACGGCAATTCACTGATTCCCCATTCCGAACAGAGCCGTGAGCCAGGCGACCAGTTGGCCGGAGCGCAGCATAAGTTTGACTTTATGCTCAGCAATCCTCCTTTTGGCGTCACCTGGGGCGGCAAAGACGGTTATGAAAAAGAGGCGCGAAAATATCAATCCAGCCGTTATCAGGCCGGCATGCCGCGCACCAATGACGGGGCCCTGCTTTTCCTGCAAACCATGCTTGCCAAGATGAAGCCTGCCAAACAGGGCGGCAGCCGCATTGCCATTATCTTTAATGGTTCGCCCCTGTCCAATGGCGACTGTGGCTCCGGCGAGAGCGAAATCCGCCGCTGGATTTTTGAAAATGACTGGCTCGATGCCATTGTCATGCTGCCTGACCAGTTGTTTTATAATACCGGCATTTACACCTATATCTGGCTGTTGACCAACAACAAACCGGTTTCGCATAAAGCACAGGTAAGGATTATTGACGCGCGAAACCAGTTTGATAAAGAGCCAAAATCATTCGGCAACAAGAGAAACCGTATTTTGGACCGGCACCGCCAGGAGATTGTAGCGTTGTATCGCATCAACGGGACGGATGATCAGCAGAATGACCATGTCAAAATATTCAAGAACAAGGATTTTGCCTTTCACAAGGTGAGTGTGGTTTTCTGGCAGACCGATGAAAATGACCGGCCCGCCTGGCTTACCGAACCGTATACCAAGGCCTTTACACCGGCCAACATCAAGAAAGAACAGCAATTTTATGAGTCCGATCTTGATTTCCGCATCCGCTTGAAGCTCAATACGGTTGATCGGGAAATTAACTTCACCCTCGGGCCGGAAGATAGCTTTGTGAAAATATTTGAAAAAGAGGTAAAGGAGGCCTTTGCCGGTGAGATTGCTAAGCTGACGAAAAATCTCGAGTCAGCCAAAGAGAAGAACAAGGCGATCAAGGCCTTTATTAAAGGGCTGGAGGTTGCGGTCGAATTCACCCACCATCATTATGTTTCGGACAATGAATATATCCAATACGGCGAAGATATTGAGGAATTTCTCAAACGTGAGATCGCTAAACCCATTATTCGCTGGCAGGACAGCCCCCAGCTCGGTTATGAAATTCTGCCCAATAAGTATTTTTATAAATACCAGCCGCCAAAGCCGGCGGATGAGCTGTTACAAGATTTTTGGGCGTTGGAGAAAGAGGCCGAGAAGATGTTGAAGGGATTACAATGATTGAGCTTCAATATCCAGAGAACTGGAACTGTACAAGGCTTAAAAATGTGGCGCTGATCAATAAAAATTCACTCTCGACCTCTACACACGCTGATTATATTTTGAACTATCTTGAAATTTCAAATGTCAATAATCGTGGCATTATCTCAAAAAATGAAATTCGAGAACTATTTTTTTTAGATGCGCCTTCAAGGGCACGCAGGATTGTTCGTAATGGCGATACAGTAATATCTTCTGTAAGGCCAAATCTTCAAGCAATTGCTTACATTAAGCATACTTCAGGGAATTTAATAGCATCAACAGGTTTTTATGTTGTAACACCGATCCAGCAGCGTCTTGACGACAAGTATACCTATTATCTTTTAATTTCAGACGGATCAAAACAGCACATGGAAGCTGTCGCAAAAGGAGTTGGCTATCCAGCAGTTGATGATAAAGATTTCGTTACTCTGAAATTCGCAATACCATCTCTTTTGGAGCAACACCGCATCGCCGCTTACTTGGACAAAACCTGCGCTGCCATTGAAAAAGCCATAGAAGCCAAACAGAAACAACTTGAAATCCTGGATGCTTTGCGCAAGTCGATTATCCACAAGTCCGCTACCCGTGGTCTGGATGATTCGGTAGAATTGAAGGATTCGGGGGTGGAGTGGCTTGGGAGGATTCCCATTCATTGGAATGTTTATCGCTTGAAAGATATTTCATCCAAAATAGGAAGCGGTGTAACTCCAGAGGGGGGTGCTTCTTCTTATGTTGATGAAGGCATCCCTCTGTTTAGAAGCCAAAATATTCATTTTGATGGATTACGATTAGATGACATTGCCCTAATAACAGAAGAACAGCACAACTCCATGTCTAATACGAAAGTTCAAGGCGGTGATGTCCTTCTTAACATAACGGGGGCCTCACTGGGTAGGTGTCATTATGTACCGAAAGATTTTGGCGATGCAAATGTGAATCAGCATGTTTGTATTATCAGAGCTTACCGGAAACTTTATTTCGAATTTCTGAATTTTTTCTTATCCTCGGATACGGGACAAAAGCAAATTTTTTCCGGATTCCGGGGAGCTTCACGTGAAGGTTTGAATTTTCGCGAAATAAAAAATTTTTTATTGCCAATCCCGTTAGAGAAAGAACAAGTTGAAATCTGTAACTATTTATCCAAAAAATTTGAGGAATTCGAATTGTTAAAAAATAATTTGGAAAACCAAATCTCAACCCTGGAACAATACCGCAAGTCCCTGATCCACGAATGTGTTACCGGCAAGCGGCGGATAACAGAGGGCGATGTGCAGGGTCAATTATGAATGAAGAGCAAAAAATTGTTATCATTGCCGGGCCGAATGGCGCGGGCAAAACCACATTCGCCGGCGAATTTCTGGTAAAAGAAGCGGACTGTCCCTTTTTTGTCAATGCCGACCTGATCGCGGCCGGGCTGTCGCCATTTACCCCGGAGCAAGCGGCATTAAAAGCGGGGCGTCTGATGCTGGAAGAAATCAGGGGATATGCTGGGCGCAGGGAAAGTTTTGCCTTTGAAACCACGTTGAGCGGTCGCCTTTACACTCGATATATCCGGCAGTGGCAGGAGACCGGATATCGGATCAAATTAATCTTTCTCAGTCTGCCGGACGTGGAAATCGCGGTGGAGCGGGTGAGGATTCGTGTTGCTCAAGGCGGTCACAATGTGGATGAGCCGGTTATCCGTCGCCGGTTTGACAAAGGATGGAATAACTTCCATAATATCTATAAAAATTTGGTTGATGCCTGGGTGTTGTATGACAATTCAGGCGAAAGACCACAACTGATTGATGAAGGATAAAATCGATGACCACAACAAATAAAATAATTCAAGACCCCGATCTTGCCAGGGTTGAAGCGGCCTTGCAGCGGGCCGCTCAAAAAGCCCGCAAAACGGCAAAGGACACCGGTACACCGCTTGTCATTTATAAAAACGGTCGAATAATTATGCAACCTGTTGAAGAGGAACTACACCAAAAATAGCGGTAAAATCATGTTTGAAGGTCCGGAAAAGAAATTCCAACGTCATATTGCGGACTATCTCATCCGCGTACATCAATATGCACTGCTTGAGCAGGATGAGATCATTGACACGGAGTATTATTTTGCCGAGGATCATCTGATCGCCTTTCTTACGGCAACTCAAAAAGAGACCTTTGAAAGTCTGGAAACGGATTACGGAACCGACGCCAGGGATGAAATTTTCAAGGCCTTAAAGGATGAACTGCGGATTTCCCCCCTGTGGCTGATCATCCGGCATGGCCTCACCGTGCGGGGGCTGGAGTTTAAACTCTATTATCCAAAACCCCGCTCAAGCGAGAGTGTTGCCAACCAGCATTACCGTGAGAATCGCATCACTTTTATCCCCGAACTGATCATAAAAGGAGGCAAACGGGCCGATTTCGGCATCTTTCTGAATGGTCTCCCTATTATGACCATGGAGCTGAAGCACGAGAAAAACCAGACCGTGCACGATGCGGTAAAACAATACGCTGACCGGGATCACAGCGATAGAATCTTTCAACTCCCCTTTCTCCATATCGCGGCAGACACTTCCGACGTTATGGTGGCCACCGATCCAAAAGCAGA
>JACNIG010000073.1:4873-10200 GCA_014383215.1 Candidatus Desulfatibia vada
CACCATTTTCCCCCGCTATCATCAATCCCGTATGGTGCACAAGGTGGCACAGGATGCCCTGGGTCATTTTACGGCAAAGGCCGATATAGGGAAGAAATACCTTATCGATCATTCCGCCGGCTCCGGCAAAACCCTTTCCATCTGCTGGCTGGCAGATCGCTTGCATAGTTTGTATAAGCCCGGCACCAACGAGAAGATGCTGGATATGCTGTTCGTGCTAACCGACCGGAAGTCGCTTGATAAAAATATTCGGGATGAATTTGATAATTTTGCACACCTGCAGGGCGTGGTCGGTTATGCCAAAAAAGCAAGCAATCTGAAAAAATATTTAGAAACCGGCCGTTCGATTGTGGTCAGCACCCAGCAAAAATTCAAATGGATTTTAGATGAAATCGAGCACGACCCTGATTTAAAACAACTGCGGGTGGCATTTTTAATCGATGAGGCCCATCGCTCCCAGGAAGGGAAAATGGGGGTTGCCATCAGGGTGCCTTTCCGCAATCCCAATGAACCGGACAGCGATACACCCGACGCCGAAACCGACCCGGAAGAGGAAATCGCCAAAATCATCCGCGCCCATGATGCCAATCAGCTCTTTGTCGCTTTTACGGCCACCCCGTCGCCTGCCACCTTACAACTTTTTGGCGAGCCTTTTGATACCTATTCCGAGGCCGAGGCAATACGAGAAGGATACATCGTGGATGTGGCCACCGGCATTATTTCCTATAAAACCCTTTACAACCTGCACTGTGCCATCATTCCTGCGGCAGATGAAGAAAAGCTCTATCCTGCCGGAGTGGTGAGCAAGGCCTTGAAAAATGTTGCCTTTCAAGACGAAGGTCTTATCCAGTATAAAGCCGAAGTTATGCTTCGCATATTTGAGGAAAAGATTAAATCGTTGATTGACGGCCGGGCCAAGGCAATGATCGTTACCAGCTCCCGGCTGGCAGGCTTGCGATATTTTCAGATTCTCAAGGATAAGCTTAAAGAGCGAGACGGAGTTGACTATAAGGTTTTGTATGCCTTTTCTGACTTTATCCACCCCAAGACCAATAAATCCATTACTGAAATCCAAGCAAACGATTTGCTGCCCGGCGAGCTTATTGAAGACCGCTTTAAGGGGGAAGATTATCGACTGATGGTGGTAGCAAGTAAGTTCCTGGCCGGTTTTGACCAGCCTCTGCTTGCCGGAATGTTTCTCGACAAGGCGGTGGTCGATCGCAATGCCGTGCAGACCGTGTCCCGCCTGAATAGGTGCCATGACAACAAAGATACCGTTGTGGTTGTTGATTTTACCAACAATGCCCATGCTATTTTGAAAGCATTTAATACGTACCGCAAAGGCACTCCTTTTGAAGGCTCCGAACCTGATGAGCAGCAATGCGTCAACTATTATGACGAGATAATAAAGAGCGAAGTTTTCAGCCCTATAGATGCCGCCAAAATGGTGCGGCTCATTGCGGAGGGTAATGACGCGCAACTTCAGTTTACGGTGAATGGTTTACGCAAGAGATTTCAGGATAGGGTTGTCAAACTTGATGACCGCAAAAAATTTGTCTATCTGCTGGCCCGGTTTGTAAAAAGTTATCATTTTCTGACCTGTTTTTTTACCTACCCCAAACATATCGGCATCTTCGCCGCTTTTGCTGAATATGTTGGCCCGCAGCTCATCAAACAGGGGTCGGTTTCGGAACTTATGAAGAAGATACGGCAGACAAGTGTGGTCAAGGCCAGTGTGCAGTATAAAGGGGAAGTGGCCATTTCCGGCAAAATAAAATTGAAAAAAGGACGAAAGGGCAGTGGTGGGCCGCCACCCAAAAAGGTCTCGGTGCAGGATATGATTGAGAGAATCGGTAAGAAATTTAAGATCAGCGATGAAGAGGCCCTGTACATCAAGGAAGTGACCGAAGAAAAGATGCATGATGAGGAAATCCAGACCACAATCGCCGCCCATAAGGAAGACATCTATTATCTTGAAAACACCTATGCCGGTCGGGTGAATTATTCGATACAGGATTCGTATGAAGAGCGGGGCCGGTACGAAGAGCTTGTTGATCCCAAATATATTGATACGGGGGCAATTTTTGACACGATGGCATTAACAGTTATTCAGCACGGGTTGCAAGCAGCAGCATAAGGTATTATGGCAAAAAGGAATATCAAAAATCTGCCGGAACATGAGCGGCCGCGAGAAAAGCTCATTGAGCGTGGGGCCGTTGCTCTCACAGACCATGAGTTGCTTGCCGTACTCATAGGCAAAGGCTCTCCCAGGCACGATGCCATCACTCTTGCCAAAAAAATGATTCCGGTCATTGACGAGAAGGGGGCAAAATTATCGGTCGATGATCTTGCAAAGTTTGACGGCATCGGCAATGCCAAGGCCGCCCTGATTCTGGCTGCCATTGAGTTTTCCCGCCGCCGCATCCGCCCGGAAGGAATCCGCATTGAAACCCCCGCCGATTTGGTCCCACATATCAGGCATTACGTAGACCGAAAACAAGAACATTTTCTGTGTGCCTCGGTTAACGGTGCCAATGAGATTATCAATATCAGGGTTGTTTCCATCGGCCTTGTTGACAGAAGCCATGTGCACCCGCGGGAGGTGTTTGCCGATCCGCTTATTGATCGTGCCTCGGCCGTGATCCTGGCACACAATCATCCAGTCGGTGCGCTTAACCCATCCGAGCAAGACATTGAAACGACACAGCGATTACGGCAAGCCGGGGAAATTATGGGCATAGCTGTACTGGATCATATTATCTTCAACAGTACGGAATATTTCAGCTTTTTAGAGAGTGATATTGGGTTTTAAGGTTCGCCCTGGAACAAGGTTGTAAATGCAAAAGCAATGGGATGGGGCTCTATATCAACTCTTCGGTTTGATACGAAGCAACTCTATATTTTATTGATGGCAGACGCCATATACCCGGCGCCGAATCCGTTGTCGATGTTTACCACGGCAACATTGGAACTGCAGCTGTTTAACATGGCAAAAAGGGCCGTCAGTCCTCCCAGGCTGACCCCGTAACCAACGCTGGTGGGAACGGCAATGACCGGCTGGCTGACCATGCCGGCGACCACGCTGGGGAGAGCTCCTTCCATTCCGGCCACGACAATCAAGACCGATGACTTATCGATCATGTTTTGATGGTCAAGCAGACGGTGAATGCCGGCTACGCCGACATCAAAAACCGATTCCACATGGTTGCCCATAGATTTGGCGGTTAAATAAGCCTCTTTGGCAATCGGGATGTCGGATGTTCCGGCCGAGAGCACCAGAATGGTCCCTTTTCCCTGGATCGTCATCTTTTTTTTCTCCAGGATGAGCATGCGTGCGTCCTGGTGGTAGACTACCTCGGGAAAGCGTTCAACCACTTTTTCGGCCTGATTTTGATCAATGCGCGTCACCAGGACGATATTTTCCTGGTGCAGCATTTTTTCCATGATACCAATAATTTGGTCAGAGGTTTTCCCCTGACCGAAAATCACTTCGGGAAACCCCTTGCGCAGGCTGCGATGATGGTCTATATGGGCATAGTCGATATCTTCGAATGACAGATGTTTTAGTGTTTTGGCGGCCTTTTCGACAGAAGTGTTGCCGGCAGCTACATTAGCAAGAATTTTAAGCAAAGATTCTTTATTCATTTAACAAATACCCTTTACCTTTTTGTTGAAATTTGAGCTTTAATAACAGTGTCACAATAACGTTTAATTATAGCCCGGTCAATATAATCCTAAACCGGAAAAACCGGAAAAGAAAAAGATTTTTTATCACGAAAGCCCGAAAATACGAAAACACGAAAAAGATTATAAAATTTCGTGCTTTCCCTATTTCGTGTTTTCGTGATTAATTTTATTTTTTTGATGGAGAGTATTTATGAAGATTGCAGTGATTATCCCGTCGAGGTACGAATCCACCCGGTTTGCAGGCAAACCGCTGGCCCTTATTGACGGAAAACCGATGATCCAGTGGGTATTTGAGAGATCAAGTCAAGCCGCCAATGTCACGGGAGTCTTTGTGGCTACTGATGATGAGCGCATCTACAATGCAGTGCAGCGTTTTCAAGGAAACGCGGTGATGACCTCGCCGGAAAACAGAACCGGAACAGATCGGGTGGCGGATGCCGCCGAAAAGATAGGTTTGGGGCTGGATGATATCATTGTCAATGTACAGGGGGATCAGCCGCTGTTCGACCCCCGTTGTCTCGATGAGATGGTGCAGCCTTTTTTCGAAGTTTCGGATCTTGAAATGAGCACCCTGGCGTTCAAGATCGTCAACCCGGACGAAATCACCAATCCCAAGGATTGTAAAGTGACCTTTGATCGTAGCGGTTATGCGCTCTATTTTTCGCGTTCACCCATCCCCTGTGGACGTGATGCTGCCGACGGTTTTGATACATACAAGCATCTGGGGTTTTATGCCTATACGCGGCGTTTTTTGGAAACATTCCGGAGGCTTCCGGAAGGAAGGCTTGAGGCCATTGAAAAACTCGAGCAATTGCGGGTTCTTGAACACGGGCACCGCATTCGTGTGGTTGTAACCGAATATGACTCGCCTGAGGTCGATCTACCTGAAGATATCGCCAAAATAGAAAAAATTCTTGCAAATTCTTAATAAAAAATCAAACTGCAAAAGGGTATTGATCAGGGCAGCCGGAAGGGATAAATATAGAGGTTTAATTCAATGCCAGCAACCTTTGTAATGCTTTTTTAACGGCTTTTTTATCATTATCAGTTAGCGCCCCTATTTTTTTAACAATCAATCTATTATCAAGCGTAAAAAGTTTCATGCGAACTTTTGAAGGCGCTGTCAAACCCGCTTGTCGATTACCGGCAATCTTCGTATCAAGCGGCCAGTCTGGATTTTTTTGACTGGTTATCATAGCCAGCACGGCATGGTTACTTAACGTATTAAATTGCATATCATCAGACAAAACCAAAGCAGGTCGGCGTTTATCCGTATTTCTGTCTGTAAATGGGAAGGGGACGACTACGACCTCAAATGGCTTATAAGTCACGGTATGCCTCCTCGTCGTTCTCAGAAAGCCATTCAGAGGTAAGTGTCCCTTCCAGGGCAGAAGCGAATTCAAAATCGATTGGTGTTGCCTTGCGGATAAATATTTTTTTATTTGCCGCAATTTCAAAGGCGACTGAGTCGCCAGGATGAAGATCGAGAATCCCTCTGATTTTTTCCGGAATGGTCGCTTGGCATTTCGTGGTAAGCTTACTGGCTATTATTGACTTCATATTTATTTTACCTCTCTTTGATGGGTATTACCGTATTACCGTATTACAGTATTGATGCAATGTCAATGGCAGTATCACCC
>JACNIG010000070.1 GCA_014383215.1 Candidatus Desulfatibia vada
GAACGATAATAGCGCTCGTTCTGCTGCAAATTCTCTTCGGCTTGTTTTTGCTTGGTGATATCGAAAAACACGCCGCTGAAATAGTCTATCTCACCGTTTTCGCTGCGGACGATCTGCCCCCGGTCTTGTGTCCATATGATTTTGCCGGTTTTGGTTTTGATTCTGTATTCCCTGATATAGGCGCCATCTGTATCAAGAGACTGTAGAATACATTTTTTTGAGGTTTCTATATCCTCCTTAAGCATGAGATCGGACCATTTCAGCCGGCGAGCATCAAATTCTTCCTTGTCATAGCCGGTCAGTTCACCAACTTTGTTGTCAGTGAAATCAACCGACCAATCTTTATATCCCTTATAAACAAACCCCGGGATATTGTTGATAAATAAGCGGTATTTCAACTCACTTTCGATCAACTCCTCTTTGGTATGTTTATGCTGGTCAATTTCTCGTCTCTTTAGAGCATTAACAACGCTGAAGAGAACTCTGTTCGGTTCAAAAGGCTTGATGATATAATCATAGGCACCGATGTCAATAGATTCTTTGGCCGTTTTAAGATCACTCTGCCCGGTCACCATGATGGCCGCCGTATGCGGATACCTGGACAAAGCAAAGCGAATAAAGTCTAAACCTGACTCCCCGGGCAAGCCTATATCACTGAGGATGAGCTCGAATTGTCTTTCTTCTAACAACTTTCGGGCTTCGGCGGCGCTGGATGCCTCTTTGAAAATATATTCCCCCCCCTTGAGTATCCGGCCAAGCAATAGCCGGCTTATATCATCATCTTCTACAATTAAGATGTTGGGATTCTCATCCCGTTCCTTTGCACACATATCTATCTCCAACCAACAAACAGATAATCAAATTGGTCCCTTTTTCAGATTAATTTAAGTGAGAGATTATATTAATTAAGCCAAATGTATAAATAATCGATTAAGTATATCTGCAATAATCATGCCGAAACAGGCCCAACACCAGGGTTTAATTCACACTTATCACGAATTGATTTTGCCTCAACGGCAAGCCGCGGGCAGGTGCCATCTGGGTAAATTTAGTGGAATCGACTTACCTACCCCGAATATTTAATCTCTTTTAGGGTTTAATTCCCCGCTGCTTGCAGCGCGAAAACGGGGTGTTCCTTTAGTTAGATACCCCGTAGCTTGCTGCGGGGTAATTCATTTGAAATTTGTTCCGTGTTTTTATAATTGAAGACCGTTTTGATAAATGGGCTAAATGGCTCAGACCCTATCTTGTGGTCTGTTGTCCGTTGCAGAGGTGGGTTATTGTAACTTATTTATTTTTTTGAAACATACGGATAAGCAATATGGGATAATATGATATAAATTTGGCACTATGTCAGATTGTTGACAAAGATTAGAGGCGTTATCTGCCGGGGAATGCTCCGATGTTCACAACTATCTTTAATCTTTCTTGTCAGGTGCAGCATCCTTAATGTTCCGGATCAAATTTAAATCCTTCCGGCTTCTCTGGGCCATGCGATTTTCAACTTCGTCTTTATCCAGACCCATTAAGATCTTATAAGCATTATATTTTGTCTTACAAAAGTATATGTCAAAAGGGTCTTTGTGGTCTTTGCTTCTGTAAATCCTGATTCCAGGGACTTCATCTTTCTGTATATATTCATATTCTGCGTTTATCAGCAAAGGTTCAATGTCATGCTTGTTCTGCCAGGGAACGCAGGCACCCTCCATGCCGACAGCAGGATCCATGATAGATCTGAGTTTTTCGGTAACCCCACCGACCGCAAGGATAATATCACCTGTTAAGGAGCCGGTAACTCCGTATTTCTGATTGACCGGCTGCTTAACATAATCGGAAATCAGGGCAATATCCATTGCAATGGAAGCGCTATCACCTTCTACGCCGTCATGCGCCTGAATATATTCAACATGCATCTCATAACCCACATAAGGTGCCTTGATCTTCTTTAATACATGTTTGATTGATGCTCTTACATTTTGCGCGGCAGCTCTGGCAATATCGCCGATCTTACCGGGCGCAGTAACTGAATCTGCTCCTCCGGCAGTAATTTGACAATGAATCGGCAGGGGTAAGCCGAACATCTGGCCGCTCGATTGTGAATGAAATACCGCCAGACCGACGACGTAGCCGATGGAGTCGGTCAAGGCGCCGATATATTTCTTTAGATCTTTCTTATGCTTAACAAACTCTTTGGAAAGAGTTCCTTCAAGACTTGTATGCTTGCCCAGAGCGCGTCTGACATGTTCCGATCGGACGAGTTGTGAATTGTCGATAATGGCCTCAAACTCAGCCGTCTTGATGATACCGTTTATCGGTCTTAACATACTGCTCAATTTTCTGTCTGAGCTGCGGCAGCGAAGTTCTTTAATGATTTCCAAAACAGCGCCGCTGGAAAAATCTCGTTCCTGCAGCTTATAACCGTCAGGGAGAGGTTTGCCGAATATGTGCTCGCTTCTTTTCCTAACACCCTCATAACCTTCATTTTCTATAACCTCTTGCCAGACGTCCTGGAATTCTCTGCCAAGATTAAGTATCTCCTGCTTAACATACTGAGCAACCTGTATGATATTCTCAGGTGATTCCGGGACCGCACTTTCCAGTTGGATAATTTCTCCTTTATCCTCTATTCTGCTAAGAAAAGCGCCGTCTCCTTCCTGCTGGAGAAATCTCAAAGTATCGTGGTTGCAACATGCCACGATAATATTATCGGCCTTCAAATGATTTTCTGATCGGTCTGCCGCACCGCTCCCTGAATTCCTGCCGCCTTCAAGAATAAACTTCTTATTCTGCATTATCTCTAAAAGGTCCGACATGTAGCCCACCTTGACCAGCGTTTTTAGCTCATCAATGTAGATAATCGAAGATTTGGCATGGGCGCCTAAATACGCCCGCTTATGGGGAGGCGTATGAAGATTGCCGGACTGATACGGATCATGCCTGAATCCCCCTTTCATATTCCTGGAATCAGGTTCAGATACCCTGGCCATCAATTCCTTATCCTTGGCGGGGTCATAAAGAACTTCCGGAACCATATCAAATAGATGTTTGACGACGTTCTTTTTAACGGCAAGGGACTCTCTTTGTATTTTCTCCTGGACCTTGTGATTATTCTCCTGCATGTACATGAAGATTGAACCGATACCGGTAAGTCCAGTGGCAATAAATGCTACAGGGAAGAAAAAGCCCGCAATCACACTGACACCTGTTGCCAGGAGCAGGCCATTTCTTACTTTCCTTACCGAATTTATCTGATCTGCAAGACTGAATTTGTCGACACTGTTTTCAGCAGATTCTATCGCGCAATTGAGTTCCTGGATGCGGTCCTCGATCTTTTCAGGATCTTCATAGGCAATTCGTATGTTGTTTTTATCCTTCCCCGGATAGGCTACAATTGCTTCTTTCGGCCTCAAATAATCCCCCAGGGACTTGTCAAGAACCTCATTAAACATATTAGCAAGCATTGACTTGCCGGTCCCCGGCCTGCCCACCATTAGGATGTGCCCCTTGTTCTGCGCGATCTTCCTGATGGCAGCTTTGGCTTTATCCTGGAAAACAACTTTTTCTATGGGATCTTCCGGAACTTGGATCTGGGACGTATCTTCAAAAAAATCCAGCTGATTACCTAAGGTGTGAGGATACTGCATCAGTTCCTGTATCCAGGCATAGTCATTCTTTTGATAATCATGAATCATCTTTGTATCCTCTGAAAGAATCTAACAAATAGAATTTGCCTACTTCAGTTATTGAAGCACTCTTGTTGATTTCCGAATATACCTGAGGCAAAGCATCCTTGATAGGCTCAAGAGCTTTAAAATTATGCATCACAGAAAAGTTGACAAATAATCTATCTGCACCGGTCCTGGATTGAGGAACATAGTTGAATGTAACCCCTAATTGAGAATGATTCAATACAGGTTTGATGACACTTTTTTTACTTGGCGCTATATCATACATCTCAAAGGCTCTTCTGTATATCTCGGGAAGGTTAGCTTCAGAATAGTCGATCCCAAGCTGTCGATTAAAAAACAATTTCATGGGCTCGGCTTTGCCTGTCATGCATAGCTTAAGCGACTTATTTAATTTTGGATTCATTTTAATTAATTGAGCAAACAGCTGCAGATAATGTAAAAGTTTAACATTCTCAATCCAGTATTCAACTTTATCATCAACACCTAAAACACAGGCTTTAGCCTCTCCATTTATGAAAAACTTAATCAATCTGTATGATTTTTCTGCTTCATAAGATTGGAAATCAAACCCCTTCATTTCGAACAACCCATCTGAGATATAGGCCTTGTCAAGAATGACGCCAACATTTTTATAGATAAATTCAGTTAGATAACCAATTTTTTCATCTATACTGCCTTGAATATTTAAATATGAAAGATTGCCGCCAACATCCTGGCATGTCCCTACAATATCTGCTACCTTACTCTGGTCTAAATCTAAAAGTTTTTTAATTACAGGGTCATAAGGCCTTAATAACTCCATGACCCGGTTTAAATGCAGTTCAAGATCCTTGTCATTCATGGGAGCTTTATTTGTCACGTAATTTGACAGGAGGGCATCAGGAGGAATGTGCTCATCTTTAAGCATCCCATGCAACTTTTTTGGCAATATTTTCCTGATCTTGCTTTTAATTTTATAAAATGGCGGGTAGTAATGGACCTCGCATCCAATCAATTTTTTTTCTACCTGGATGGGATTAGGATTCAGCAAGTACCGGCCTAATTCAGACAAACTATATGCGGTTACGGTCTCTGTTTCACCCCCCTCACAAATGCGGCTTAAGTCCATATCCGTAAGCTTGCCCTTAGAAATTACCCATATATCGCCTGGTCGTGATTTTGCTTTATCACCGGTCATTCGCATTCGGTTTCTAGAACTGTTGGTCATCACAATAGATTCCTTCTCCAAAGGCGCATTACGAAAAGCCAACCAAACTCGCTTTTAGATCATAACCGCCCACATATTGTGCTAAAAATGCAATACACCCCAATATATAGTAACCATGCTTTATCACGATACTTTAATGAATATGAAAAGGAATTGCAAGATGTTCAGCTGATGTAAGCATGAAACCACGCAACTTAATACCGTATAATCTTTTTCGGTAATATTCATCTTTTTCTTAAGTCGATATTTTAGGTTCTTCTCCAATTTTGTTGGAAAAGAGGGGCCAAGGATCCTTAGGATTACTCCAACTCTTTTGGAAATGATCCAAAAAGAATTGCTATTTATTACAAATTTGTTATATATCCGGTACTAATACAGACCTCGTCATTAACCAGATGAAAATGGCCGTAGACCGTTATATGCTACGGGATTTCACAAAAATTGGACATCCAGATGAAAAGAATCGAAGATATTACCCTGCTTTATGAAATCAGCAAGGCGCTAAATGAGCATTTGGACCTTAAAAAATCTTTATACAGGGTTCTGGAGATTCTCTCCAGTTCAATGAACATGGTTCGAGGTACCGTAACCATTCTTGACCCTTTGCGCGATGAAATTAGCATAGAAGTGGCCCACGGACTTTCCCGAACCGCCATGGAAAAGGGAAAATACAAATTGGGTGAAGGCATTACCGGGCGGGTCATCCAGACCGGCAAGGCTGTCGCCATACCAAAAATTAGCGCGGAACCGCTGTTTCTTGATCGCACGGCCTCCCGAAAATCCGGACTGGAACAGGAACTATCTTTTATATGTGTGCCTGTGAAAAGGGGCAACCAGGTTATCGGAGCAATTAGTGTCGACAAGCCGTATAATGAATCCTATTCCCTGCAAGAAGGGGAAAAGCTTATGTCTGTGATTGCTACCATGGTTGCGCGGCATGTTATCAACCTGGAAACAATCCGCCTGGAAAAGGAGCATTTGAGAGAAGAGAATAAAAGACTAAGAAACGAATTGGAAAATCGCTACCGTATTACAGATATTATCGGCAACAGTAACAAAATGAGAGAAGTCTACCAGATGATTTCTCAGGTTTCAAAAAGTAATGCTACGGTGCTTGTCCGCGGAGAAAGTGGTACCGGCAAAGAACTTGTTGCCAACTCGATACATTACAATAGCTCCAGATCAAAAGGTCCTTTTGTCAAAGTTAATTGTGCGGCACTCCCGGCCACTCTCATTGAAAGTGAGCTGTTCGGTCATGAAAAAGGCGCTTTTACCGGAGCCATCAAACAGAAAATGGGAAAATTTGAGCTTGCCAACAAGGGAACCATATTCTTAGACGAGATCGGATCTATCGGCCTTGATGTCCAGGTAAGCCTGCTGCGGGTATTACAGGAAAAAGAATTTGAACGTGTCGGGGGCCACAAGACCATAAAAACGGATGTTCGTATCATCACCGCCACCAACAAAAATCTGGAAGAGGCTGTGGAGCAGGAATCCTTCAGGGATGACCTCTATTATCGTCTGAATGTTTTTCCCATTTACATGCCGCCGTTAAGAGAACGCAAAACAGACATTCTGCTGCTGGCCGACTATTTTCTTGAAAAATACGCCAAAGAAAATCATAAAGATATCCGGCGGTTTTCTACGCCCGCGATCGATATGCTCATGGAATACCACTGGCCCGGTAATGTGAGAGAACTTGAGAACTGTATAGAACGGGCGGTCCTGTTGTGTGAAGAAAAGGTGATTCACGGTCATCATTTGCCTCCCACACTGCAAACCGGCACAGAATCAAACTCATTGCCTGCGTTCTCCATGGACGACGCTGTGGCAAATCTTGAAAGGGAAATGATCATCGACGCCCTTAAAAACACGCGGGGAAATATCAGCGTAGCATCCGAATTGCTCAAAACAACCGTACGCAAGTTCTCGTATAAGGCCAAAAGTCATGGCGTTGATCACCGCCATTATCGTTGACTAGTGTCCATCCACTGCCTAACTATGACAACCAATAATCGTTTGATACATTTCATTAAAGAACATGAGCTCGATATGTTCGACCTCCTTGAAAAGATGGTGCTGATTCAGAGTGGCAGCCATAACAAGGAAGGTGTTGACCGTGTTTCCGGACTGATCGAATCCTCTTTTCAATCCAACAGCACCTCATGCCGGTTGATCGAGCAGACTAAATTCGGAAATCACCTTATTGTTAGATCCCTTTGCGAGAATCGATTCAACAAGCAAATACTCTTGGTGGGGCATATGGATACGGTTTTTCCCAAAGATACAGACTTTAACTTGTTCAGAGAAGATTCTGCCAAATGTTACGGCCCCGGTGTCATCGATATGAAAGGCGGGCTGGTGGCCGGGATATTTGCACTCAAGGCCCTCGATTCTCTGGGACTTTTGAAAAAGATTCCCATAACATTTATCTTCAATTCGGATGAGGAGATCGGTTCCCCCGGTTCCAGGGAACTCATCAAAGCTGAAGCTCAAAAGAGTGCCTTGGCCTTTGTTTTGGAATGCGGCGGCCAAAAAGGAGAAGTTGTTACCGGACGTAAAGGAAACCTTTCTTTAAAGCTAAATGTTTTTGGTAAAGCCGGGCACGCCGCCTTTGCAGGTCAAGACAAAGCAAGCGCCATTTTGGAGCTTGCCTATAAAACCATCGAATTTGAATCTTTAAATGACTTTGAAAAAGGGGTCACGGTAAATGTAGGCAAGGTTGAAGGCGGCGTCGGCCCCAACACCGTTCCCGAGCATGCAACCGCACGCATCGATTTTAGGTTTGTTGAACAAAAGGACTACAATTTTCTAAAAGAAAAGATTTCAGAAATAGCCGCCAGACCAAAAACGCTTCAAACCAGCGCTAATTTTGAAATTATCAGCACCAGACCTCCAATGGAGCAAACTGACGCCAACCGAAAATTGTTTCAGGCTGTTAAAGGTGTGGCCGACAAGCTGGATTTTCCGATACAGGAAGAATTTAGAAACGGGGTGTCAGACGCCAATATCATTGCCGAGCAAGGTATTCCGGTTCTCGACGGATTGGGGCCTGCGGGAGCAAACGATCACAGCAAAGATGAATACATGATCAAAGAGAGTCTTTTTCAGAGAGCGATCTTGTTGGCCTGTTCAATCGTTGAATGCCGGCAAACTTATCAGTAAAGAATCCTGGCCCAGAGGACCAAGTTTTTCAGGGCAAAACAAATAAACCTCTAATCATACTTATTAAGAGTTTTTCTGAAAATCTTGGTAGCTTTCTAAAAACGTTTCAAGATATGTTTTAGTGAACTTGTTCACATCCCATCCTTTTGAAGAGAGATAATCCCGACATTCCGGCTTGACTACATACGTTTCGGCATTCAGTATTTCTTCTCCCACCGTTTCTACTAGAATCGGTGTTCGCTGATACAAATCACCTTCGAATTCGTCCAACCGCTCCAATGACAATTCGTCCACATTAAAGTAGATAACCCCTTCAGTGACTGCATCTGTTACCGGGATAATTCCCGGATAAGATTCTCCTTTTACCGTAAAACGGGAATAGCTTCTTAGTATCGCGTCGATAAAACGAAACTCACGGGTTGTAACGGCATACATTACATCAGGTATCATTAGGGTGCCGTAGGCAAAAAAATTAAACATAAAAATATTTACCACGTTTTTATGATCTGGTAAAATCAGTTTTTACATACAGTATAGTAGTTTCCAAAATAAATTTTTTATGATGATTCTTAGTTTCAAAAATAGCTGGCGAGAAATCTGTGTTCGCACTCACAGTTACAGTTCAAAAATATGAAGTAAACATATCGCTAAAAAATGCTGTCCGCTGATTTCTCAGCGGACAGCATTTTTTTTAGAGGGGGTGGTTATATGTCGAAATACAAGAAAAATTCGTGGGGATGCGGCCGCAGTTTTACAGCATTGACTTCATTTTCGGTCTTGTATTCGATCCAGGTGTCGATGACATCTTTGGTAAAGACATCGCCTTTGAGCAGAAATTCATGGTCTTCTTTCAAGGCTTCGAGTGCTTCTTCCAGCGAGCCCGGTGCAGAGGGTATTTCTGCCAGTTCTTCGGGCGGCAACCCGTAAATATCTTTGTCAAGGGGATCGCCGGGATCGATCTTGTTTTCGATACCATCAATAACAGCCATGAGCATGGCTGAAAATGCTATATAGCCGTTGCAGGACGGGTCAGGAGTTCTGAACTCTATCCGTTTGGCCTTGGGTGACGCCGAGTACATGGGAATTCTGATGGCCGCGCTGCGGTTGCGGCTGGAGTAAGCCAGATTAACCGGGGCCTCAAAGCCCGGTACCAATCGCTTGTAGGAGTTAGTCGTCGGGTTGGTAATGGCACACAGCGCCTTGGTATGTTTTAGGATTCCTCCAATGGCATACAGCGCCTCCTGTGATACGCCTGCATACTTGTCACCGGCAAAAAGCGGCTTTCCTTCTTTCCAGATACTGATATGGGTGTGCATACCGGTGCCGTTGTCGTCAAAAAGAGGTTTGGGCATGAACGTTACGGTATGATTGTATTTATTAGCCACGTTTTTAAGCACATACTTGAACCATATGAGTTGATCACCCATCTGCAGTAGCGGTTTGAACACCATATCGATCTCGGCTTGGCCGGCGGTGGCGACCTCGTGGTGCTGACACTCGACATCTATACCCAGATCTTCCAGAGTCAGAAGCATTTCGGTGCGCATATCCTGATATTTGTCCATGGGCGGCACCGGGAAATAGCCCTCTTTATGGCGCGGCTTATAACCTAAGTTGGGGCATTCATCCCGGCCGGAGTTCCAGATGCCTTCATTGGAATCGATGGCATAAAATGCGTGGTTATTTTCGGATGCAAAGCGGATGTCATCAAAGATGAAAAATTCAGCTTCCGGGCCAAAATAAGCTACATCGCCTATCCCGCTGCGCTTCAGGTATGCTTCGGCCTTTTGGGCGATATTGCGTGGATCGCGGGTATACGACTCCCGCGTAATCGGATCGACAATGTTGCCGATAAGCACCAGTGTCGGCACCTCAAAGAAAGGATCCATTTTAGCGGTGGTGGCGTCCGGCACCACCAGCATATCGCTGGCGTGGATCGGCTGCCAACCCCGAATGCTGGAGCCGTCAAAACCGTATCCGTCTTCAAAACTCGATTCATCCAGTTCACTTAAAGGCACCGTAAAATGCTGCCACACTCCCGGAAAATCCATAAAGCGCAAATCTACAACCCTGGCGCCCTTTTCTTTTGCCATTTCCAATACTTCTTTTGGTGTCATTTAAAATACCTCCTTTA
>JACNIG010000244.1 GCA_014383215.1 Candidatus Desulfatibia vada
GAGGCGTACTTTAGTACGTCGAGGGCGGAAACCCGCGGAGAACGCCGCTCATCGGAAAAATAGCCATTTATGGATGGAAACTAATTATCCTTTCAAAATTAAAGGTGGCAATCCACAATTTTTTCCTGTAATAAAATCGTAAAACGATTTTATTACAAAAAGTATCTTCATGCGCACAACTAATTGGTATGTCATAACCGGGGCACCGTGTTCCGGCAAAAGCGCGGTTATAGGCGGACTTGAACAACTAGGGTACCGGGTTGTTCATGAAGTTGCCCGTGCATTTATCGATGAAGAATTGCAAAAGGGGAAAGATATCGCCCAAATCAAGGCCGATATATTATCCTTTGAACGGCATATTATAGATACAAAGCTGTCGATTGAAAAATCACTTCCAGATGATATGCTTATTTTTTTTGATCGGGGAGTACCGGACAGTATCGCGTATTATATTTTGGAAGGATTAAGCCCGGATTATCCCACCAAGAAGAGCAAGCTGACCCAGTATAAAAAAATTTTTTTCTTCGAAAGACTTAAATTTGAAAAAGACCGGGTGCGTTCGGAAGATGACAAGATTGCAGCCAAGCTGGATCGCCTCTTAACAGAAAGCTATCAAATACTGGGATACAGTGTCATCCGCGTTCCACTGCTGTCTGTAGATGAACGTATTGACTATATATTAAAGCATCTATGCTGAACTAGTGTAATTTCTCAACAACCTCGGGGAAAAGGGCTTCAGGGTTTTTCAAAAAAGGTGATATCCTGGTCGTCTGCCATGGCATCTCACGGTGACCAAATATTTATGATTGCTGCCGAAACGTTTTACAACTTCTCGAATAATTTGACAAATCATAAATATTGGGTCACCCTTAAATAGCGTATTTGATAGCGCCTTTTTTGAAAAATTCTGAAGCCCGACAATTTTCTAAACCCTAACTTATTGAGAAGTTACGAACTAGTTTCCATCCATAAGCAAAAAGGAAAAATCATGCGGCCTGTATGTTTGATAATTCGCGACGGATGGGGGTATAGTGAAATCAAAGAAGGCAACGCCGTGCTCGCCGCCAAAACCACTAATATAGACTTTTACAAGGACAATTATCCGTGGACACTTTTAGATTGTGCCGGTGAACCTGTGGGACTCCCGGATGGTTATCAGGGTTCGTCCGAAGTGGGGCACCTCAACATGGGCGCCGGGCGGATCGTCATTCAAGAACTCAAACGCATTGACGACGGGCTGCGCACGGGCGAGCTTTTTAAGGCAGAGAGGTGGCAAAATCTTGTATCCAATTGGAAGGAAAAACAGAGCCGCCTGCACCTTTTGGGTCTGCTTCAGGACGAAGGGGTGCATGCCCATCAGGAGCATCTTTTCAAAATTATGCGCCGGGCGCGACAAGAATTTCCAGCAGGACCCATCATCATCCACCCTTTTCTGGACGGACGCGATACCCCGCCGCGCAGCTGCCTGGAATACCTTGCCAGGCTAAAACAGGTGATGGAAAAAGTCGGCGGCTGCACCATCGGTACGCTAATGGGCCGTTACTATGGCATGGACCGCTCCAGCAATTGGGGACTTACTGATATTGCCTATGATTGTATTGTTTCTTGCCAAGGACGCAAGTCCCCTGATTACGAGACTGCGGTTAAAAAATCGTATGAGCATGACAAAACCCCGGACAACGTAGATATGTTTGATGAATATGTTTACCCGCATGTATTGAGCAACTATGACGGCGTTAGGGATGGCGACTGTATTCTGCACACTAATTACCGCCAGGACCGCGCGATCCAGCTATCCATGGCGTTTATCGACCCAAATTATCCCGGAAAACCAAAGACCAAACCGACCGTGACCTATGTCGGACTGACGCGCTACTGGGATGAGTTTACCGAATATATGCTGGGAGCAATGGATGCTGCCGGCTGCATGGAGAATCTGCTCGGCGAGGTCATTTCCAGGGCAGGCCTGCGGCAACTGCGCATTGCCGAAACACAAAAATTCAGGCATGTAACCAGCTTTTTCAACGGTAAGTCCACAACACCATATGAGAACGAGGACCAAATCGACATCCCCGGTCGCTTCGACCCGGCCACCTTTGCCAGCCACCCCGAAATGGAGGCAGATAACGTCACCGCCGAACTCCTTGAACGCCTCCGGGACAACCCATACCAATTTATAGTTGTGAACTATGCCAATGGCGACATGGTTGGCCATACAGGGAATATGGAGGCTGCTAAAAAAGCAATCGAAGTTGTGGACGCATGTGTGGGTAAGGTTGTCAATCGGCTGCTCGAACTCGATGCGCATATCCTGATTACCGCTGACCACGGCAACTCCGAACAAATGATCGACTATCAGACCCACATGACCAAAACCAGTCATACCCTCAATCCTGTCGAATTTATTTATGTTGCCGGCGATTCAAAGGGAAAGTCGCTTCTTAAACACGGCAAGCTTGCGGATATTGCTCCCACCGTTCTTTTCTTGCTCGGTCTGGATACACCGGAAGAAATGACCGCCCAGAACCTAATTGTCTGAGACCTTTGAAAAATGTACAATCATTTTTTCGGATTCAAAGAAAGACCGTTTAAGCTCGTACCAAATCCGGCCTATCTATTCCTGAGCAAAAGCCACCAGGAAGCCATGG
Source organism: Candidatus Desulfatibia vada (assembly GCA_014383215.1). Classification (GTDB taxonomy): domain Bacteria; phylum Desulfobacterota; class Desulfobacteria; order Desulfobacterales; family UBA11574; genus Desulfatibia_A; species Desulfatibia_A vada. The sequence continues at coordinate 2,649 of JACNIG010000244.1, forward strand.
CGCATCTTGTTTATGCGGTCGGTGCCGGGGACGGTTTTGTGGAACTGACCGGAGAAGTGGGCACGGGCAAGACCACACTTTGCCGTGCATTTCTCGAACATCTGGACCAAAAAACGGAAGTAGCTTTTATCTTCAACCCTGTCCTTGATCCGGAAGAGTTTATCAGAGCCATCATTGATGAGTTCGGGATCCCTTCAGAGGGTAATACCACCAAAGAGCTTATGGATACTCTGAACAACTTTCTGATCGAAAAAAAGGCCCAAGGCAAAGACGTGCTCCTCCTCATTGATGAGGCTCAAAACTTAACCCGGGACGTGCTGGAACAAATTCGACTGATTTCCAATCTTGAAACCACGCAGAGCAAGCTTTTACAAATCGTTCTGGTAGGACAGCCGGAACTCGCTACATTCCTCGGTTCCCACGATCTCAGGCAGCTTAGTCAGCGCATAACATTAAGCTGCCGCCTTCAGCCGCTGACATACAAAGAGACTGAGGATTATATCAAACATCGCCTCAGTATCGCTTCCGGAAAACAGATAACGATGTTTTCTCGGGAAGCCGTCCGGAGAGTTTACCAATATTCACGGGGGATACCCCGGCTGATCAACATTGCCTGCGATCGAGCCCTTCTTACAGCCTACGGTCATGATCAGAAAAACATCAGCAACAAAATTGCCGCTATCGCCCTCAAAGAACTCGGCAAACGCGATAGGGAAAAACGCTTGGATTTGGGAGTCAACAAAAAAACGACGGCCGCGGTCGCTTGCGCGCTTTCAGCAACTTTACTGATTATATTATATGCTTTCGGAATTATTGATGTTTCTAAGCGTGTTGAAAATCAAAATACCCAAAGGATTACAGTCAAAGAAGCCTCTCAACAAGCTGCTTCCCACCAAGATACCAAGCCGGCCGACAAAGTTGAAACTGAATCGGACAGGAACCAGGTGCCCGGTTTCGAAAGCGTGGAACCTGATACCAGGAAGATCCAGGAACCTAATGTCGAAAACATGGAGCATGAATCCAAAAAAATGGCCGAGTTCAGCTCCGGAGACCCGGAGCAGGGAGCCATGGCTGAGTTCGGTTTAAGGGATTTTCTTAAAATTAAATCACACCGTGCTTTCAGAGCAGAGGCCTTTAAGGCGGTCATGGAGTTGTGGGATGTTAATGCTGACTCGACTATGTATGTGGAAGATACGGTGGATGATTTCTCATTTTTTCTGCTGGCGGCAAACCAGAACCGATTTGCCGTTTACCGTGTTGAGAGCGATCTTGAGCTGATTTTTAAATTGAGCCTCCCGGCAATCATGCAATTTCATAGGGCTGAAGGCAAGATTCCCGCCTATCTTGTTTTGTTTAAAATTGAAGGGGAAAAGCTTTCACTGAAAAATACGAGCACCAGTGATGTGATCATCTCATCGCCTTACGAGTTAAGGACACACTGGTCGGGGATTGCCTATATTCCGTGGAAAAATTACTTTGCTTTAACCGGTACAATTCCCGGGGATGCTAAGGGAGAGTCCATCATTACCTTAAAACTGCTTCTAAAGGATTTAGGATTCAGCGATATTGAGCTGAGTCCGGAATATGATGAAGAAACCCGCAAAGCAATCACCAAAATTCAGGCAGGCTATAATCTGCCGGTTGACGGTGTTGTGGGGTCTATGACCAAAATCGTTTTGTACAACCAAAAAAAGTCACTAAAGATTCCACACCTGGGCGGACCCGTAAGATAATATTCACCGCCCGGCCTGTTCCCGTCAAGACAGGAGCATTGCCAAACAAACCCTTTGAAAAATGGTAATTTATCAAAATGTAAGGAAATAAAAGTTGAGTTCCATTCTCAAAGCTCTGAAGAAACTTGAAAACGAATATCCATCTTCAGGATATGATCAACCTTGGCTCAAAGACATTGATGAAAAAGAGGCTTTTTTTGATCGTCTCAAAGGAAGCTTGACTACATATCGGCAAAGGTATGTTATTTGCGCCGCAGTTCTGCTGACTTTTATTGTAAGTGCAGCCATAATCTTTAAAACTGGTTATTTTAAAAAAACCGCTGCACCCCTGCTGGCCGAAAAGCAGCAGGTTGAAGCCGTGATACCGGCACCTTCCCTGCAAAAAAGAGCACAGGCTCCTTTGGCCTCAACTCCGGAGGGAAGCTCTAAACCCAAGTTATTCTATGCCCAGCGAACAGAAAAGCAAAATTTACCAAGCACTCGATCGGCCAAGGAAACAGGCCAAGTTTTACGTACAAGCAAACAAGCCAAAGTACTGAGCCCAGCCGCCAAAACTTCCGTGGTTCCGTTGCAGCAGCCTGTAAGGCCGCAGGCTGCAATAAAATCTTTGAAATCTTTTTCAAGTTTACAGCCTGGCAAAGATACCCAAACCGGAAAAGAAGCTTCCGTTCTTAAAATTTCGGAATCATCAAAACCCGATGGGACTGCAGATACAAAAATACTAAATGACGTGAACGTGAAGCTGCAGGCCATCTCCTGGTCTGAAAATCCGGGAAAACGCCTGGCGGTGATCAACAACAGTATTGTGCGCCAGGGTGATAGAGTCGGCAGCTATATTGTGACACAGATAAATAAAGATGATGTCCTTGTCCGGCAGCAAAAAGAGATTTGGACATTACCTTTCAGGCCGCGATGACTCTACCCTATACTTGCATAAAATTATGTGTTCGATATAGGCTGTTACAACGAAAACCATTGCCAGTACTGGCTGATTCTGCCGCCTACGCTAAAGCTACGTCGTGCCAAGGGATACTGGTTCCTGCCGTCTACGCAGTGCTTCGCCGTGCCAAGGGATACTGGATGTTTTTGGACTTCACTATTAGAGCATTCCTGAATATCCCCGCTAAAGACGGGATCTTCGACCAGCATCTAGCATCAAGCATCCAGCATCTATCTCATAAAGGCGACTGTCTCACGCCTATCCTCATAATTAGTTAGAAGGATAACCATTAGGATGCGTTTTATGCCATTGCCAGGCTGTTTCGACGATAGCATTGAGATCTGCAAATTGTGGTTTCCATCCAAGTTCTTTAAAGGCCTTTTCGCTTGAACCTATGAGTACCGCCGGATCACCTGGCCGTCTTTCCACAATCTTTGCTGGAATTTGTTTGCTTGTAATATTCCGGGCAACCTCTATAACTTCTTTGACCGAGTACCCATCACCGTTTCCAAGGTTATATTGCCCTCCCGGCAAACCGTTCAGCAGTCTGTTCAGGGCAAGCAGATGGGCCTGAGCCAAATCATCTATATGAATATAATCCCGAATGCAGGTTCCATCTTTGGTCGCATAGTCATCTCCAAAAATATTTATTGTTTCCCTCTGCCCTAAAGCGGTTTTAAGCACAAGGGGAATAAGATGAGTCTCCGGATTGTGCTCCTCTCCTATTTCGCCCTCCGGATCAGCACCTGCAGCATTAAAATAACGCAAAGCAACATATTCCAGCCCGTATGCCGCTCTGAAATCTTGAAGAATCTGCTCAACCATTAATTTACTTCTGCCATACGGATTAATTGGGTTGTACGGATGCTGTTCCGTGATGGGAATTTCTACAGGTTCGCCATAAACAGCGCATGAGGAAGAAAAGATAAAGTTTTTAATATTTTTCTTTAACATTTCTTCAAGTAAAGTAATTGTTGCCGCAACATTATTTTGATAGTATTTTCCGGGATCCTCAACTGACTCTCCCACGTAACAAAAAGCTGCGAAATGCATGACAACCGCTATCGAATGCTCTTTAAATATTTGATCCAGCAGCTTTGTGTCGGCCATTTGTCCTGCTATAAACGGCCCCCATTTTACCGCCTGCCGGTGGCCGTAAACAAGGTTGTCTAAAACAATAGGATGATATCCGTTTTTGGCCAGATATTTACACATGTAGGATCCAATGTAACCCGCACCCCCGACAATCAAAATGTTTTTCATTTCTTAATGGACTCCTTATGCATTTCTAACTTCATCTTTGATCCGTTTTACATGCCCGCGACCCAGTCCTTTGACTTCGCAGCCTAATTCAAAATAACGGCGTATCTTTTGATCATCAAGTACGCCGAAGCAGTCGATGATTGCTGCCGGCCGGCCTGTCATTGCCACAATATCATCAGGATTCAGTTCAAGATAATCCTGATGCCTGACAGCTATCAACACAGCATCGGCAAACTGTAAGGTTTCTTGTAGATCTTTATGCACACGGATATCACTGAGATTCTCCTGGTTCCTGAAAAACCTTGCTATGGAGTGTCCTACCGCGGGATAGGTGTCCTGCTTTTCAAGCTCCCACCAATGACGAACATAGGGGTCGTGGACGACTAGTTCTGCTCCCATCTCCGCTAATTTTCGGACTATAATTTCCGAGCCGCTGTAACGGGTATCACCTACATCTTCCCGATAAGAGACTCCCAGGACGGCGATCCTGGAAGCTGCAACAATCTTTCCCATATTTCTAAGGGCATCGCGCGCCAGCTGGGCGGCCCGAAAACCACGGGTGTCGTTAATATCAATGGCTGCCGGCGTTATCTTGAAAATATCATCTTCAAACCCCATAAGGGTATGATATGCCCAGACACCCAAACCGCCATCCTTGGGCAAGCAGTAGCCTCCGATACCCGGTCCTGGAAAGATAATATTGGAGTGCGTCGGCCGCACTTTAATAGCTTCTATGACTTTAATCAGATCCACCCCGTTGCGTTCGGAAAACAGGCTCCACTCATCTAGAAAAGCAAGAATTGTGGCCCGGTATGAGTTTTCCACTATCTTGCAGGTTTCACTTTCAATGGGTCGATCAAGCACTGTAAGAGGAAATTTATCCACGTTTAAAACATCCGAAAGGAATGCTGTGACGCGCTCACGGGCTGTTTCATTGATACCGCTGCATACACGCCAAAAATCACGAATGGACGCCACGTAATCCCGCCCCGGCATGACGCGTTCAAACGAATGGGCCAATAGTGGTTCAGTATCCTGGAGGCCACGCTTTTCAAACGCCTTTTTGATAATGGGATAAGCCACATACTCGGTTGTTCCGGGCGGTACTGTAGTTTCAATCAATACCAGGCACTCAGGGTTGATCTTTTCACCAATGATTTTCAGGCTTTTTTCCAGGGCAGCGATGTCGGCATTGCCCTGCTTAACATCCCCAATAGCTTCTTTGTTATAATCACACTGCACATCCACAACCACCACATCAGCAAGTGTCAGAGCATCATAGGTGAAACTGGCTGTTAAAGTTCTCTTTTCCTTGACACAGCGGTAAATCATTGGTGCCACTTCCGGATCCTCCGCTTCTACGGGAGCAAGGCCGCGGTTGAGATACGGAATTTTCCAGTAAGATCTTGTCGAGGGGCGCTGCATCCCGATGACGAATTTTATGGGTTCCCCCTTCTTTTTATCAACTGAATCGGCAACAACCCCTGCCATCACGGCACCGACAAAGCCGACACCCATGACCACCACGATTTCCCGCCCCATAAGACGCTGTTCCTCGACAAGGCTCTGTAAACGGTCGAATTCTTCTTGAAAGTCTTTATCTTCCGGCAGCGGAAAGGCTTCCCCTGACGGACAGACGGATGTTAGAGAATGTACATTCTGAGCAGCGTTTTCATCTTTACCGCTGGATTGTAACTTGGGCATAGTTGCTCCTTTATCGGTTCTGGGTTCCGGGTTCAAAGGTTCAAAGGTTCAGGAAATAATGGTTAACAATTAATAATTAACAATTGATTATTAGGTTCGGATTCAGCGTTCTAGGTTCAGCGTTCTGCATTAACCCCTGAACCTTTGAACCTCTGAACCCTGAACCTCTTTATCTGCCGATTCCCATATACTCGAATCCAAGTGCTCTCATTTCTTTGGGATCATAGATGTTTCTACCGTCAATGATAATCGGATTTTTTAAAAGAATTTTTACTGCCCGCATATCTAAATTGCGGAACTCATTCCATTCGGTGGCAATTATTAAAGCATCACAATCGCGGATGGATTCATAAGGATTTTCAAAGAACTTGACTTCGTCTAATTGTTTTTTGGCGTTCTCAATTGCGACCGGATCACAAGCGTGGACTTTTGCTCCCAGCTTCTGTAAAGCTCTTATGATAATCAGTGCAGGCGCTGCTCTTATATCATCTGTTTTGGGCTTGAACGAAATTCCCCAGACAGCTATGGTACGATCCTTAATCTCCATTACAGACTTGAGTTTTTCTACTGCAATGTTTTTCTGGGTCTCGTTAATCCTGGCTACTGCTTCAAACAGGTCGGCATCACAATCGTTTTGTTTCAGCGTTCCTATAAGCGCCTTAACGTCTTTCGGAAAACAGCTGCCGCCAAAACCGACGCCTGCCTGCAGAAAGCGGGGTCCAATTCTGCCGTCAAAACCCATGCCCTTGGCAACTTCCTTAATATCTGCACCGGTTTTTTCACATAGATAAGCAATCTGGTTCATAAAGCTTATCCGGGTTGCCAGCATGGCATTACTGGCATATTTGATAATCTCGGCACTCCTTATGCCGGTAACCATAATCGGCCGATCGGTTCTTGCACGCGAACGGTATAACGAAGTCATAATTTCTTCGGCTTTCTTGCTATCCGTACCGATCACAATCCTGTCCGGGTTTTCAAAATCTTTTACAGCAGCACCCTCTCTCAAAAATTCAGGGTTGGATACAACATCGAATTCCATTTTTTCCTGCTGGTTTTGGTCAATTATTTTTTTGACCAGATCGGCAGTTCCTACCGGCACCGTACTTTTATTGACCACAATCTTATAACTATTCATATATCTGCCAATAGTTTGTGCGGCTGCTTGCACTGCGGTCAGGTCCGCTTCCTGCTGCTCGTTTTCAGGGGTGCCGACGCAGATAAAAATAATATCAGACTCCTGGACCGCTTTTATGCCGTCGGTTGTAAAGGTGAGCCTGCCGGTTTTAAGATTTCTTTGGCAGATTTCCTCCAGACCGGGCTCATAAATCGTCATTACCCCGTCTGAGAGCTGATCTATCTTGGCCTTGTCAATATCAAGGCAGATCACGTCGTTACCAAGGTCTGCAAATCCGGCTCCGTTAACAAGCCCCACATATCCTGTTCCGATAATAGCTAGTTTCATTCAAATCACCCTTGAAAATATAGTCTGACGAATTAATTCCTTAGTTATGATTTTTTTGCTTTTTATGGCAAAAAATAAAATCAATCACGAAAGCACGAAATAGGGAAAACACGAAATTTTATAATCATCTTTTTCGTGTTTTCGTACTTTCGTGTTTTCGTGATAAAGAATCTTTTCTTTTATACAATCGTCGTTCGCCCGATTGGATAAAAAACAAAAACTCTGTTGCTCTGTGTCTGTTGTTAATGATCTGTTAACGTAACGCTATTTGTAGCCATAATACTCTTTAAACCAAGCTACAAAGCGTTGGATCCCGGTATCGATGGAGATGCCGGGTTTAAAACCGACATCTTCTATCAGGTCGTCAATATCAGCATACGTTGCAGGTATATCACCCGGCTGAAGATCAAGGAATTCTTTTTTAGCCCGGCGGCCAAGGGCATCTTCGATGGCCGCAATAAAATCCATTAATTCAACCGGATTATTGTTTCCGATATTATAAATTTTATAGCGGGTATACGATGTTCCGGGGTCTGGATTGTCTCCGCTCCAGGTCGGATTCGGTTCCGGGCGTTGACCCATTACCCTTACAACACCCTCGATGATATCGTCGATGTAGGTAAAATCTCGCTGCATCCTGCCGTGATTAAATACTTTTATCGATTGTTCTTCCAGAATGGCCCTGGTAAAAAGAAAAAGGGCCATGTCAGGTCGTCCCCAGGGCCCGTAAACCGTAAAAAACCTAAGGCCGGTGCAGGCAAGTCCGAACAGGTGGCTGTAAGTGTGTGCCATGAGTTCATTTGCTTTTTTTGTAGCAGCATACAGGGACACAGGGTGATCTACATTGTGGTGAACTGAAAAAGGCATTTTGGTATTGGCCCCGTAAACAGAGCTGGATGAGGCAAATACCAGATGCTGAATATCGTTGTACCGGCAACATTCCAGAATATTAACAAAGCCTACAATGTTCGCATCTACATAAGCTTGAGGATTTTCAAGTGAATACCTGACACCGGCCTGGGCGGCTAGATTAACAACAACATCACATTGTGTATCGTCAAAAATTTTCTCCAAAGCCTTTTTGTCGGAAAGGTCAATTTTGGAAAAGGAAAAGTTTTCAAAAGGTGTCAGCTTGTCAAGACGGGCTGCTTTAAGACGGACATCATAGTATGGATTGAGGTTGTCTATACCGGTAACATAACAGCCATTTTGTAAAAGGCGCTTTGACAGGTGATAACCGATAAAACCGGCCGCGCCGGTGACCAATACCTTGGTGAATTTAAATTTCATTTATTATCACCTTATAAGCTCTGTCGAAAGATAATATTCAAAGGTCTCTTTAAGGCCATTTTCAAAGGAATACTCCGGTTCATATCCAAGAGCTTCTTTAGCGCAATCGATATCTGCCACAGACTCGCGAATCTCTCCGGGCCGTGACGGTTCATACTCAGGCCTGATCTTTTTGCCGGCCAGTTTACTGATCATTTCCCATAGCTCATTGATGCGGAAAGCTTTTCCTGTACCGATGTTATATGTTTTCCCGCCGGCTTTGTGTGCATTTGCCGCAAGCAGATTGGCTCTGACAACATCTTTTACATATACAAAATCCCGGTACTGATTGCCATCCCCGTAAATAACGGGAGTCGAGTCAGCGGCAGCTTTGGTCATGAAAATTGACATGACCCCGGAGTATGGGGATGATGGGTCCTGTCTGGGTCCGTAAACATTAAAATAGCGCAGGCAAACCGTTTCAAGCTTGTAAAGGTCATGATACAGACGGGCATATAACTCTCCGGCAAGCTTTTGCACAGCATAAGGACTTTGCGGTTTTGGGTTCATATTTTCATGCTTCGGCAATTCCGGGTCGTCGCCGTAAACTGCACATGAGCCGGCAATCACGACGCGTTTGACATTGTTTTTGCGGGCGGCTTCAAGCACATAAAGTGTCCCCATTGCGTTTATCGTGGCGGATTCAACCGGATTTACCACTGTCTGCGGAACCGAAACCACGGCGGCCTGGTGGAATATTATATCGCAGTCTGCGGCTGCCTGCATTAATAATTCTTGGTCCCGAATATCACCTTGATAAAAAGTAATATGCTCTCTAATATGCTCTATGTTTGACAGACTGCCGGTCGAAAGGTCATCAATCACCCTAACTTCGCACCCCTCAGATATCAAGGCATCAACAAGATGAGATCCGATAAACCCTGCGCCGCCGGTGACCAGTGCTTTGTTGAATTTAAAATTCATTTCACCCTAGCGTTGTAAAAACAACATGTCTGGTATCTTAAACAGGTAAAGCTACTTTTTCTATCCTGGTTCAAAGAAGCTAAGGTATACATCAATCAATTTAACTTTGTCAAATTGATACGCCTACTTGCATAGAAATTGTTATAAAATCTCAGATCATGTTCAAGGACAAGTTGAGCTTTGCTAAATACCGATATTCGGGAACACTACGGCGAAAAGCAAAGTCCCGCTGGTAGATGGATGAGTATTTTGAGTGGAAGTGCAATCCCGCCAAAGTCGGGATGCTGTGGATGGGGTTTGAAGAACCCTGCAGAAAGCTGCAGGGAATGCGCTCGCTGTGCAGTTTAAAGGTCTCTTTTCATGATGTTACATTCTTGCTTGCTTTTTGTGACTGCATTACCTCTTTTTGCCTTTTCAGAACATATTTGTGAATCGCTTCAACTTCATCCTCTCCAATTTCACGAAATCGGCAATGACAAACATTTTGATCGTCTATGGTATTGATCTCCAAAATAGGCGCCAAGGTTACATTCTGATAGGGCAGCAGCAATTCTATTGTCTGAGTGTCTCCGCTTTTAAAACCCTTGTTTTTAAACGCAAGGCCGCCTGCGCTAATATTGACCATCTGCACTTTTTCTCCACCGCACTTAAAGACTATGGGAGCATTTGCGGGCGGGAGGACCCTATAGGATGAACGCCTGTCATTGGATTCAAAAGAAAATATCTCAGAATTATTTTGTTTCTCTTTCCAGAACAAATTCAACCCTCCTGTTAATCGCCCTGTTTTCGGCGGAGTCATTGGCAACCAAAGGAAGAAGATCTCCATAACCGGTGGCCGTGAGACGCATGGGGCTAACCTCGCCATCAATGAGATACTTCAGAACTGTGGTGGCCCGGATGGCAGATAGTTCCCAATTTGAAGCAAATTGGGCTGTAGAAATAGGGGTGTCATCCGTATGTCCCTTGATATTTACATTAAATTCTTCGTAATCTTGTATAATGCCGGTTATTTTATCTAAAATCGGTTTTGCATCTTCGTTCAGTTGGGCGGCACCGGAGTCAAAGAGGACTTTACCCCGGATTTGAATGTGTATCTTGCCATCGGATATTTGGGCTATGATATGTTGACCCAGTTTCTTTTCTTGGATCAAATCATCAATATCACCCAACATCTCATTTTCTCTGGATTTTAGCCCTGACAAATCCGCCAGGCTGACTTTCTGGTCGAGGCGTTCAGGCACCTTAACGATTTCCAAAAGACCTATTCCAGGATTTTTTTCACCAAGATTGACCTGTATAGAAGATATGACACGTTTGAACTTGATTAGATTTAGGGACGATATGGCATACATTAAAATAAAAAAGACCAGAAGCAGGGTCATCAGATCGGCATATGTCACAATCCAGGTGACTTCATCTTCATCTTCAATTAGATCTAAGATATCGGGTCTGCTTAGTTTCATGTTATCTTGTCCTCATAGATGATAATGATCTTCGCTTTGCCGCAGGTATAAAGGATGATAGTCTCTCGTAAACAATAATTGGGTTGTTGTTGTCGAGGATACCGATCGCTCCTTCGAAAACAATTTCAAGATTTATCACCTCATGAACAGTTCTGGCTTTGAGTTTTCCGGCAATGGGCAAGCAGAACAGCGTGGAGAGTAAAGAACCATAAAATGTTGTCAGTATGGCTATGGCCATAGAGGAACCGATTTGGGAAGGATCCTGAAGCTTGCTTAACATTTGAATAAGGCCGATCAATGTCCCGAGCATGCCAAAGGCGGGTGAATACAGCCCCATTTTGCGGAATATGTCCTGAACGATAAAGTGTCTCATTTTTAATGATTCAATCTCGGTTCTTAATGCCGATCTTATCGTTTCCTCTTCAGAGCCATCGGCAATAAGTGCGCAGGCCTTTTTTAAAAAACGTGATTTTGTCTTTATACTACTTAGACCGAGTATCCCCTGCCGCCGACTTATTTCGGACAACTTAATCATAGTCGCAACCATACTGTTGGGATCCTTCTTGTCCATAGTAAAAGCAAAATATGCCGCCCTAAACGCTGTAACAACGTCTTTAAATTGAAAGGTGAGCAGAGTAGTAGAAACCGTACCACCCAGCACGATCATCAACCCTGGAATATTCCAAAAATTATGAATATCTCCCGCAATAAATATGGCGGCTATAATGAGAAAGATGCCGGAAATACTTCCGACAACAGATCCTAAATCCATAAGCTTTAACTACCCCCCACAGTATCGCCAACCTGGTCAACATACTCTGTGATTTCATCCATAAGCTGTGCAATTTCATCTATCTGAAAGCCTACTACCTCCAAAGAATTGTCAGAGCTTTCAAGTGTAATCCCGTCGATATCCATACCGGTCGATTCAGTAATCTGGTCCGCAACATGAATAATGTGTGCCAGCTTATTACTCATGAGACGCGAGGGTTGATGATGATAGCGAATAGCGACAGTGATTGATTTTGGAAAATTCCATTTTTTACAGACTTTAGCGGCTATTTCCGCGTGTTCGAATCCGAGAATCTCTTTTTCAGCCTCCAGAAAAGTCTGTTGGCCGTCGTACATAAATTCCTGGAAAGCCTCTTTGCGCTCATAAACATATTCGTCTAATATGAGTTTGCCCACATCATGAATAAGTCCAGCCGAAAAGGCATCATCGGCCAGGGCAGGATATTTCATGCCTGCAATGATTTTTGCCCCAAAGGCAACGCCAATGGAATGCCGCCATATAGCTTGGGCCGGAAGTTCATATCCAATCAAAGTTTTTTTGAAGAGCGAGGAAGCACTTGCTATTGTGATGAGTTCAGACAGGTTTTTCATTCCGATAATTACTGTCGCATCCTGTATCGATGATACCTTTTTTACGCGGCCATAGTATGATGAATTGGCAATTTTGAGAATTTTGACGGCAAACGCCTGGTCATTAATGATTAATTTTTCTAAGTCCTTAAAGCTGGAATTGGGATCTGCGATAATCGCTCGGGCCTTGTGCAAGACATTAGGCATGGGCGGAAGGTTGTCCACGGCTCCCAAGATAGTTTTTTTTAACGGCCTGTTTTTAAGTAGCTTATCGGTCATTTTAATAAAAGATCCACTAACCGGTAAATATCATTGGTCTTTGTCATTTATCAGTATTTATATTTAGCAATTAGTGTGCCAAAAATATAGTTGCTCCAGGTGTGGTCTACAGATATACCGATTTTAAAGACTTTAACATGCTTAAATTGCAAGATTTAATGGATATCTAAACAGATGGATAACGGGGGTTGTAGAAAGTAAATAAAACCGCATGGAGGTTGCTAACAAGAGGAAATTTTGACGTATTTGTCTATTTAATGACAATAATGGTTGATGATCTCGTAAAAAGTCACGGATTAAACTATAGATGGCTACATGGTTACTTTTTGACATAAAGTTATTTATATTGTATGGCAAACCACAAATTACAGCCTGACACCTGAAACGTGATGAATGGAAGCTCCCTGCAGCCCCGCTGAGCGGGATTTCCGCTACGCTCCATCAAGCTAGCTTGCAGGGAATGTTCTGCCGTGCGGCAGTGCTTCGCAGCGACTGTAAGGAATTCTGCTAATTTAATATTCGCTCGCTAACCCCGCAGCCCCGCTGGGCGGGATCTTCGGCTACGCTACGGCAAGCTGCGGGGATTGCGCTCGCTGTTGCAGTGCAATTTTTTAAGAATTCATCAACATTGACAGACCCCCATTGAGCGTTTTTAGCTCAATTGGAGTTGTAGCAAAAGGAGTTATAATGAGCAAAAGTCTGATAGAAAAGATTGGCACTTTAAAAAGAAAGATTAACGCAATTATCCTGGCCCACAACTACCAACGTCCGGAAGTACAGGATATTGCTGATTATACCGGTGATTCTCTTGAATTGAGCCGCAAGGCTGCTGAAACCGGTGCTGACGTGATTGTCTTTTGTGGAGTGCACTTTATGGCAGAGACCGCCAAAATTCTCTCACCTGAAAAGACCGTGCTGCTTCCCGACGAGAATGCCGGCTGCCCCATGGCCGACATGATCACTGCGGAGCAATTGGCCCAAGAGAAAAAGAAGTATCCCGGCGTTCAAGTAGTCTGCTATGTCAACTCCAGCGCCGCGGTCAAGGCGGATTCCGACATCTGCTGCACGTCTGCAAATGCGGTCAAAGTGGTGCAGGCCATGGATGCGGACCGGCCCGTTCTCTTTATTCCGGACCAGTATCTGGGCCTCTTTGCCATGCGCTCGTCAGGAACAAAGATGCACTTTTGGCCCGGATACTGCCCAACTCATATGAAAATTGGAGTAGACGATATTGCCCGACAAAAGAAGCGTTATCCGGACGCTAAAATTGTGGTGCATCCCGAGTGCCGCCCGGATGTGATCGATGCTGCCGACGAAGCCCTGAGTACCGGAGGGATAATTCGCTATGCGCGAGCATACAAGAAAAAAACTTTAATTGTTGGAACAGAGACCGGCATACTTCATCGACTTGGCAAAGAGAATCCAGCCGTGGAATATGTGCCTGTTACCGAGCGGAGCCTGTGCCCCAATATGAAGCGCATCACTTTGGAAAAGGTCCTCTGGGCTATGGAGGAGTTAAAACCTAAGATTGAAATCCCGGAAAATATAAGGCAAAAGGCTCTTTTGGCGGTGGAAAGGATGTTGGCGTTGTAAACGCAGCAAAGTATGTCTCAACTGAAAGCAATTCAACAAAACCCCATGTATCGCTTCCTTATGGTACTTACTATTAGTTCGTCCATAGGGCTTCAGACATGGCGAACATTATTCGATAATTTTGCTGTAAAAGCTGCCGGCCTGGATGGAAATCACATCGGCGTGATTCAATCTGTGCGTGAAATCCCCGGATTTTTAGCATTACTTGCCGTTTTTGCCATAATGCTGATTAAAGAACATCGCCTGTCAGCATTATCTATCTTGGTTCTTGGAATTGGCGTAGCGGTAACCGGCCTGTTTCCTTCTTATTCCGGCCTTCTATTTACCACCCTGATCATGAGTTTCGGGTTCCATTATTATGAAACCACCAATCAATCGCTAACGCTTCAACACTTTGACAAACAAACTTCCCCATGGGTTTTCGGCAAATTGCGCAGTCAGGCTGCAGCTTCGAATATCACAATAGGCATCATAATCTATTTCATCGCACCCATCTTGCCCTTTGCACAAATTTACCTGCTCATCGGAGGCTTTATTATAGCTGCCGGCTGCTGGGGTTTTTTTCAAAATCCGGTTGACCGCAATATTGTTCCCCAGCACAAAAAAATGATTTTCCGTAAAAAATATTGGCTTTTTTATTTTCTCACTTTTATGTCGGGTGCCCGGCGCCAGATTTTTGTAGCATTTGCAGTCTTTCTGTTGGTCAAAAAGTTTCAATTTACGGTTCAGGAAATTACCATCCTTTTCGTAATCAATAATCTGGCCAACTATTTTTTGAGCCCTCTCGTCGGCAAAGGCATCATCCGATTTGGAGAAAGAAAGATACTCTCTTTAGAATATTTCAGCCTGATTTTCATTTTTCTGGCTTATGCCACTGTGGAATCAAAAACGCTCGTGGCAATACTTTATATTCTTGACCACATCTTTTTTAATTTCGCCATTGCCATTCGCACTTATTTTCAAAAAGTGGGAGACCCCAGAGATATCGCACCGAGCATGGCTGTAGGTTTTACTATCAACCATATTGCAGCAGTTGTACTGCCTGCAATAGGGGGATTGCTGTGGATCGTTGATTACCGTATCCCCTTTGTATGTGGTGCGATTTTGAGTATAGTTTCCCTGGTCGCTGTGCAGCAAATTAAGGTTCATTGAGATCAAATTTCCATCAAGCTTCTCTTTCTACTGACCTCGAATACCCATAACACATTTAATTTCTTGACACAATCGATGCATTATGTGTAATTTTAATATGTTTGGATTCGTCAATCTTTTATATATTTAACGGGGACTATTATGAGAAACACCGGCATAATGAAATCAAATCTTATCTTTTTATTCCTGCTGTTAACAATACCTGTTGGATTTGTTGTTGCAGCCCATGCCGATACTCAATATGTCTCTGACATGCTGGTACTTACAATCCGTGATAACCCGGACAAAGATGCGAATATATTAGGTAATCTGAAGACTGCCGACCCGGTAGAAATACTTGAAGCGGGCGACCGTTTTATGAGAATACGCACAAAAGAGGGGCTGGAAGGATGGGTTCAAAAGAATTTTATAACTGCAGATAAGCCCAAAGCTATAATTATTAAAGAGATGAAAAATGAAATAAGCCAATTAAAGTCCAAACTTGAAGAATTTGAAAATAATCGAGATGCTGACCTAAATGAAATCAGGGCTAGCAGTCAGGATGATAAATTAAAAATTAAACAGTTCACCGAGAAATACAACAACCTCCTTAAAGAGTCTAAAACAAAGACAGCTACCCTGACAGGTGAACGTGACAAGCTAAAGGCAATAAATACAGAGTTAAATATCGAAGTTGATAACCTTAAACAAGATCTTAATAGTAATCCAAAAACAAAAAGGATCCAATTTTTCCTCGTCGGAGCTGGAGTGCTTCTTTTAGGGTTTTTTCTTGGTTTAGCCTCGAAAAGAAAAAAATCTTATTATAGATAATCTGCCACTTACGAGATCATCGAAATTAACAAAAATAAAAAAAAGCTAAAGTTATGCATAGACTTTCCGATATACATAAAGAAAATAATTTATAAGCTCAGGGGCAAACCTTCTGAAAGGATGGGACGCAAAGTTGCCGGTCTAAGTTCCGCAGTGCGGAATAAGATAGCGGAATTGCAAAGTAAATATTCGATTACCCGTCTCCCTTTTGGAAGCGGGTTTTTTAGTTTGGAAACTAACAAAAGAGGAGTGACAGACGCTTTAAAAAGGAGAATAAATATGGTGAACTCCATCAATAACACTTTTCAGAGCTTGGAACGTACGGAAGCTCGCAATCCGGCTCGAAAAGATGCTTCAAAAACCTTGGATAAAACCACCGGGAACCTTGAACAGTTAAATGCTAACAATACTGAAACTGCTATCGATCAAACAGACAAGGTGAAAATTGCAAGTAAGCGTTCGGAAGCCATGGGATCAAATAAGGCTACTCTTACAGACCATGATGAGGCTCTTAAGTTGCTTGAAGATATCAAGACAAGTCTTTATGAGGAAGCTGAAGCCCAAAATCAAAACCCGTCGCAGGTGCACAATCTCAACGCCGAAAACCTGACTGGAGTACTATAACAGTTGGTTTTAAAACCAGTTCTAAAATTATAAAATACAGGCAGGCTTATGCAGACATTTATAGAAACTTTTCCCATTAGCAAAGAAACCGGAAAGATTCTGCTTCAAGTATGTGAAAAGTATAATATCAGACACGAAAAAGAAATCGTGGATATTTATAGACATAAACCGGATCTGTTTTTTGAAGAAAAAAATTTTTCAAAAGAATGCTGGAATGAAATATCAACAATTTTATCAGACCCAAGCAACCCATACATGCCAAAAGATTCTGTGATTTCTTTTAAAAAAGCCACGTTAATTGTTAAGCGGAACAAATTAATCGAAGAATTAGCTGAGTTGAGTAAAGATATCCGGCAAATCACGTAGATTCCCAAAGGCTTACGCCGTGGCACTTAAAAAAATTGAATCGGCCAATTTTAGCTTTGGCATGCACCCACGGGCTCACACCCGTGGTCCTCTGCCAATTTCGATAGCAAGACCTTTTGATAACGTCCCCTTTCTTAAATCACCAGAATTAATTGACATTTTACAACCAATCCTTTACGATACCGATTAAAATTACATACTATTGGAGGAAATTATGAGCTTGGATAATCAGCGTAAAGGTAAAAAAATTCACACCAGAAATATTGAAATCTCCACTTATGAATACGGTGAAAAAAATATTCTTGTTGAGGGGCAACTCAAGGAGGATACTTTGACACCTATCTATGTTTCCGGGAAAAAGCGCCCTCCTCACACAGTGCACCATATGGTTGTGCAGATGGTCATTGAGTGTTCGTCGCTTACCATTAAGGAAATAAAGGTTGAAATGCCTGGTATTCCTTACGATTGGTGCCAGGAAACATCCAACAGTCTCGACGCGATCAAAGGTTTGAAAATAGCACCCGGTTTTACACGGAAAGTGAAAAAAATTTTAAGTGAAAGCAAGAAATGTTCACATTTGGCAACACTTTTGTTTGCCATAGCACCGGCAGTAATGCAGGGTTTCTGGATTTTTAATGCCGGAAAACCAAGCGGCGATGTGGTTTCACCGGCTATAGTGAAAGATTATCTTGTTGATACATGCTGGGTGTGGAGAAAAGACGGCCCTCTTGCGAGTCGGTCGACCCGAAACCTTTGAAATAATTGGTACGCCCGTTGAACGCCTTATCCACCATCTCCTACCACAATAAATGGCGCCCAGAAGAAAGGATGGGCATAACTGGATATGATTTCTCCGGTGGCTCTGTCTTTCATGCCGGAACCGTCGATCAGCGCCAGCATGGATTTTTGATGTGCTCTTGCCCGCGACAGGCTGGCATCCTCTTTGTAATACCGAAAAAGTCCCGTCGTTATTTGTTTTGCGGAAGTCGTCTCAACCGGCCACATGCTCGCCAGAATTGCCCGTGTCCCGGCATAGAAGAAGGCACGCCCCAAACCTGATGCCGCTTCAGCCCCTGCGCCGTCGGAAGCCCCGGTGTTGCATGCTGATAGGACGATCCAGTCCGCATTCAACTTCAATTTAAAAATCTCTCCCATAGTTAGTAGTCCGTCCTCACTCTCTCCTGTAACGGATGGAGAGGAGAGGGCAATCGCCGGCTGTTCCAGACCATCTAAATCGCCGGGTAGAAGCGCGTGCGATGCAAACGCGATCACTCTGCGGTTCGACAAATCCATGATTTTAATTTTACTCTCGGACGCCAGCTTTCCTAAAAAGACATCTTTGGCCGGGTCAGCCCCCAGAATGCCGGCAATACTTAATATTTCTTCCATTGTATCGGGAAGACGGTTCAGATTTTCAAGCCGGGCTGATGAAACATTTCTATTATCAAGGTTGACACTCTCCGTTCGACGTATTCCTCGCACAGACAAGTTCCTTCCGGGGCCGGAGCGGTTTGTTAAGCTCTTGTCTTTTTCAATACTCGCCCGGGCGAGCTGTGCATGGTTGAAAACAGGATCCCCAAATCCTGCAAAGGCCTTGCGGCCTGGATCACCCTCGGGCAATTCCCTCAAGGTAACAAATGCAGAGGCTGAAGGCAGTCTCGTTATTGATACATCCCTGATGAGCCACGGAATAGAACGGTATTCAGCGAACAGCTCACGTCTTTCCTTTCCGAATTTGACGAGAGCCGTCGGCAAAACCGAAAAGGGTATTTGCCCTAAAGGCCCGGGGGCAATTACCAGTAAATTTTCAGAATCTTTCCACCCCTTTTCAACAGGTTTTAGTAACCTGCTGTAGAGCTTATAGGCAGCAGAAAGATCATATTCGGGAATATCTCCAAAGGTTTTCGGTCTCGGGTCCAGTGCCTTACGCAAATGGACCACGGTTTTTTTAAAATCTTGTGCGGAAAACGGAATAGATGAAAATTGAACCTCTCCTTGGTGGGGAATAGCCCATACATGGGTTTGACGGCCGGAAGTATAAATGGAAATCATGGCCTCTTTGGGGCGCAGATGATTTTGTATATCAGAAAATGTTGCCGGCTGCGGTTCTGTAAAATCATTGAATTTCGGGAAACGTATTCCGATTTCATCAAGCAGGGCCATACGAGCCTTGCTTAGGGTATTGATTTTTAATTTCAGGGTCTTCATTACGGTCGGAAGTTGTTGTTCCACTGGTGCTGAAAGTAGATTGGAAAGTGTCGTCTGAAGTTCATTAATATATTTCTGGGCATCCTGTTCCCTTCTAACAAAGTCGGCAAGCTCCGGATCATCAGCCGCCGCGCGCGCGCTGCTTTTGCCAAGGGCCTTAAGGACGGCGCGCCCGCGGATCGAATCGGCAAGTTTGAAAGCCGTCTGACAAGCATTAATCCCCGCCTTTTTCTCAAGTACGCTCCCGCTGTTTTGGACCAACAGGTCCATATAGGCTTCACCAATGATTTTCAATCTGAAGTTCTTGGAATAATCAACAGATTCGTCACTATTGCTTTCAATTAAAAGCGGCACGGCATTGGAAAAATCCTCGAAAGCCTGTTCGGGTTTTAAAGCTTTTAAATTCGCAAGGCCGCGCAGGCCCAATATCTCCTTGGTCGCATAATGGTTTTCCCCATATGAATTTTTGTTTTTTGCATAAACGGTCGAAATGATCTTCATTGCTTCTTCTGTACGATGTGTCATCAAAAGGGATAGAATCAAAAGAGGATTACGTGCAAAACGTGCCTCATAAAAATATTGATTCTCCTGCATCCCTTTCCTTGCCTGGTCAAACTCCTTCATGGCTTCCGCATATTCACACTGGACAGTCAGAACATCGCCGAGTTTCATCCTGGCTTGACCCATTAAGTAGGAATCGGGAGGAATATTAGATTGCTCAAAAATTCGGATAGAAGCGCGCATAAGCCTTTCTGCATCCTGCAACCGGCCCTGCTGTTGATAGATTACTCCCAGGCCGCTGATAATGGTCCCGACAATCTCTGAATCCTTCTTTGCAACCCCAAGGGCCTCTGTCAAGGCTTGGCGGGCAATGAGTTCACTTTCAACTAAACGTCCCTGCTTTATCAGGTTTATAGATAAATGCATCATATTCATGAGGTGCATGATGGGTTTCTCACGCTTTATTGCCGGGGAGAGGTTCTCAAAATTATTTCTGTAATATTTTTCAGCCTCTGCATATTTCCCCCGGGCCTCTAAAAGGACGGCTTCCATTTTTGCAATTTGAAACTTAATCAAAGCAGCCACGAAAGGCTTTTTGTCCTTTAGTCGGGACAATTTTTTGTTGGAAAACGCAACGCCCCTGTTTTTGACCCTCTCTGCGGATTCCAGATCTCCGACATTGGCATATAATACTAATAGTTGAGCATATGCGGTTGAATGCTTTTTAAGGCTCAGGCTCTGTTTTTGAAGTTCAATAGCCCTTTTGAAATTACCGCATACTTTTTCTGTAATGCCGAGATGCCTAATTAGATTGTGGTCCGTTTTGCCCATGCTTTCAGCATAGTGAAGAGCGGTTCGATAATCTTCAAGGGCCTGTTTAAAACGACCGAGATAAAATGCAGCGTCCCCTCTATGATGAAAAAAAGCCTTAAGTGTTTCATTATCCCCTTTATGCGGAGGAGATGAATCGGCATCCGCTTTAAGTTTCTTTGCGATTGAAGGATCGAAGCGCCCCGGCTGCTCAAGCATCGCCAGGATGTCGTCAATGCGGCGGGGCGGCGGACTAAAGGATTTCCAATCCATGGAAACCGTGACCTGTTTTGCTTCCTTCAGTGACATCCTTTGCTTTACGCAGCCCGCAAACAAGAGGAGGGCTATAATAATGAAAACCGCCATATGAACAGGGAATCTATGGAGTGAAAAATGTAGAAAGTATTGTTTTGGAACTGACTGCATCATTTGCTCTTGGGTATCTTTGCCTAAGTTGATCGATTTTTTTGCAAAATGGAATTTTCTGCCGGCTTCTGAATTTCGTATTCTGAACTCTGATTCTCCGCTGCTTACCGCAGCCTTGCAGAGATCTCGTTTCTATGACGCTGCACGACTGACAACTCCTTTTTAACTTATCGGCATTTTTATGGAAAACCTTTATCTTTGATTGTAAAAGAAACCGCTGGCAAATCCGGGGATTGTCATAATAATTTGTGGGTTTGGCTGTGTAATCTTCGCGAACTTTGTGTCAGATCATCGACCCTTTAAGGATACCAATCAAGCCACCCCTTTTACAGGATGGAGACGGACTCACTTCCCTGAACGTCTTTCTTCTAAAAAAACCTTAACATCTTCAGACAAATAGGTGAATTCCAACCTTGCCATGTGCCTTGACGCGAATGAGTCCGACTTATCGAGAGACACGACCTTGGCGTATATTTCATTGGCTCCGGGAGCCTTTTGGAGATCCAGCAGGATCTTTAAGTTTGAATAGACATCCACCTGCTCGGACAACAACACTTCGGCGGAAGATTTCCCAAGAGATGTAATGTGACCCTGGATGGACTTTTCTGCAACGGTTTTGCCTTCCAGAGGAAAGCAGGAGACAGTTAACGGGGTTTCAAGTTTTATGAATGCATCAGATTTTTTCTTTGGCATAGAAAGCGGGTAGTTACCATCTATGCCCTTAACTTCATAAAGGGTTACAGGTTTTGCCAGCCCTTTAAAAGGTACTTTGAGAATTCTATCTACCTTCAGTATGGATCGCACCTTTTCAAAGGTGCTTGCGCTGATCAGCACCTGCCCGCCCACCGTGGAAGATTCGATACGATAGGCCGTATTGACCGGGCTGCCCATTGCGGCGTATTTTGTGCGCTTTTCCGACCCGATATTTCCCACAACCACTTCACCGGTGTCAATGCCGATACCCATCATGAGTTCGGGTATATTCAGCCGCTGCTGCTCTTTGTTGAATTCTTCCATTTTTCTCTGCATCGCAATGGCACACGCTACCGCCCGCTCTGCATCATCGCTGCCGGCCAATGGTGCACCGAAAAAAGTCAGGATGCCATCCCCCTCTATTTCGTTCACGGTCCCGCGGTAATTGCCAATGATATCCACCATACATTCCAGGTAACGGTTGATTACTTTGATCACCTCAGCAGGGGATAGACTGGATGAAAGCGCCGTAAAACCGCGCAGATCCGATACCAGGAAAGTAACTTCTCGCATCTCCCCGCTCAGTTTCAGGCCGTCGGGTGAATCGAGCAATTCTTCGACCACTTCTTTGCTGAGGTAACGGCCGAAAGTAGCGCGAATAAAAGCGCGTTCCCTCTCCTCATTGATATAGCGATAAATGACGATGAAAAGTGTGGCAAAAGTAATCATAAGCAAAGGACGGACAAAATGGAAAATAAGGTTCCCGTATAAAAAGGCTGTGCTTGCAACGCAAACGTAAAACAGGGACATCGCAAATGTTCCGAGTGCGAAATAAGGAGAGGAAAATCCAAGGGAAATGATAAAAAGGCCGGTCAATAACAATAACTCGACTGAGAGCATTTCATAGTCGGAAAGTTCCCGAATAAACGACTCTGTGAGGATCGTGTGCATCGCGTTTGCATGCAGTCCGGCTAATGGAAGGTTTGTATCGGTCGGCACCGGGCCCACATCAGATGAGCCTGTAGAGACTTCCGCCACTACCGCAATCTTTCCTGCAAGTTCATCGTTCCACAAATCCATATCATCCGGATCTTTGGAGGCAAGCAGAATATCAGCGAAATTATAATGTTTCATCCTCTCCCACGGACCGATGAAGTTGATCAGCATGTGGCCGAAGCGGTCAATGGGGATGATGATATCATGCGGCTCTTTTTCTCCGGGACGCAGGGCATCCTTCAGCGTAATCGATCTTCCCGGCCTGATGGTGATCTTTTCAGGGGGCACCCCAAGATAGTCGCAGATTGCCATAAAAGAAAAGCTGGGGTAATAAGCACCATCATATCGAACTAGAAGTGGTAAACGGCGAAATACGCCGTCACGATCAAATTTGACGCTTAAATACCCCAAACCCCTGGAGGCGGAAGCCAGAACAGGAAAGGTGGCCACCGGTTTTGTCCCGGTATAGAAATGCCTTGGGTCTCCTTTAACTGTCACCTGCCATTTATTCCTGCGCAGGTAAAGTTCTCTTTTTGAATCCTTAGCATACTGCTGCCGGGAATCCTCATTGCTTGCCAATTCAAAGGCAAGCCCAAAATATACATTGCCGGCCCGCGCGGAAGCTTCAATCAGCGCATCGTCCTTTTCATCCCCTTTTTTTGCTGCAAAAATCGTGTCGCATAAAATGGCAGAGGTGTTCATGGCAGTCAAATTGCGGATGACTCCGGCGTAGTGTGATCGGTCCAAGTAGAAATTATTAAGCCGCACCATCGTGGTGTCCGTCAGGTCAACATGAACAATGGTTTCATCGTAAGGAGGCCGAAAAGACTCTGAGGATGACCGGAATAAAAAAAGCCGATCAACAGCTTTTAAATTCCACGTATCAAAAAGATGGGGCAGAAGGTGAAAACAGAGGTGTGCTGCAATAAAAGAACCCAATACCAATAATGCCGTTGCTCTCAGGTTTCGTTTTTTATTGGTGATCAATCGTATAGGTCCTGTAGTAGAAATTGGTTGCAGAGACCTCAACCGCAAGGGCGTCAATTTCAGGAAAACCTGTCTGCTTTTCCCTGCTGATGCCCCTCATGGAGCCGCCAATTGAGATCGGGCGCTCGGCAGTTGCCGTAAATTTTTTATTACGCTTTCTTAGATTGCGGATTTCAGAAAGGATTTCCCGGACGGCTTCCCCTTTTTTGGGGAACTCCGCTGCTTCATATCTGCTCAAGAGGGCTTCCAGATGGTCCAATCGCTCGGATGAAGCCAGTAAGTAAAACGTTTCTTTACCGACCTTTTCATCCAGTTCAAACCACTGCCTCCCCTGGGGGATATAATACTTTTCGGAAGGTTTAAAATCTTGGGCAATCCGGTTAAATTGATAAGGAAACAACCTTAAGAGCTCATCATCTGCGCTATGGTAAATTAAATAAACATGGCAACTTGTCTGTGGTTGCAAGAGTATTTTTAATTTATCACCGGTTTTAAGGGTTGCGCTGCGTGTAATGGAAACCACTCTTGGACCGCTTTCGCCGCCCACCATTGCGCCGAATGCCCACTTGAAGGAAACATTTTTCTCTTTTATCTGCTCGGCATTTGCTTTTGGACTGCCATAAAACACCAGACCATAGCCGCTCAATAAAACAATCCCGATAGCCAATCTGATTGATCTAGATAAATATTTTATATAATCCATTTTTTACCCTATCCCGTAATTTCATATTTATATCGGGCAAAAACTTGGAATTCTTTAATATTTTTTCTTTTATCGCCTTGACTGGAATTCCCCGTAGCTTTTCAGGGCGATGCAAAATTAGCGTTTCGAAGGGGTTACAGTCTTTTTCGGAGAGTATTTCGCTGGAAACTAAAGATGAACTCCATCAATATTTTTTCCTGGCTTTTTTCCATGTCGGTGAACTGAAGACCAAAATTATCTTGTTTGGTTACAGGGTGTTTACTCCGCCTAAGTACCAGCGCCTCTTCAACATACATTTTGACAATTTTCTCTTCAAATGGAAAGGTAAGTTCAATATTACTCAGCTTACTCCCGGCTTTCAATTCGGAAACGTCCGGATATTCCTGGTCGAGATTGACAGGCAGTACAAGGACTCCTCCCCGGCTAATGTTAAGAACATTCATTTCCAGCCTGCCGAAGTTATTATTGATACATATTTTCGTCCCAAGGGGAGGTGTCATTCTAAAATTTTTTCTTCTCTGCATGCGATATACGACTTCCGGCAATCGTATGAATATTTCGCCACGAGTTATCTCCTTACCGGTTGTTTTGAAATTATAAAAGAGATTATCATTGCCGACAAATTCGAAAAGCATGCGACAGCTATCAACATCAGTGATGGTTTCCATGAAATCTTCGGGGCAATCTATAATAAAATAAGGATTGTGTTTTTTTAAGTGGGTGCCGGTAACGAAAGTTAAGCGCTCATACTGCTTGCCCAGCACGTACATCTTAATCAGCATTTTATCATTTTGCAGCTGCTTAAAAATATCGAGCTTGTCTTTATGTCGTATTATTTCAGCGTCTTCCATCGTTGATATATCGAAATCTTTAGTTTGATGATTTAGCAAAAAGTCGAATTTAGAATAAAATTAATGTGCTATCAAAATATATATCGGCAACCCTTTAAAAAACTTAAGTTTTATGGCTTTATACCAACCATAATCGAACTGCGGTATCATTAACCGTCAAGCAGAAATCCTCTGAATTCGTTAAAAACAAGTAGAAGCACTCATTAAAGGGCAGAATCTATTTAAGCTCCCTGCAGCCCCGCTGGAGCGTGATTTTCGCTACGCTCCAACGCCGGTAGGCGGGACTTTCGCTGCGCTGCGACAAGCTGCGGGGAATGCGCTCGCTTTGCAGTTCATAGTTACCGCAAAATTAACGCATTCTTAGAAAACAATAAAAAAGGGCGGCCTAAATGGCCGCCCTTTGCCGGAGTACTCGACCTCATAGCTCAGGGAGGGTAAGAGCCATAAGGCATCACAACAATGCTGCTATTTCACGCGACCCTCTCGCCAGGCCTGAAGGAGCTTGTCGTAGTTGACCGTCTCACCTTGCGGTTTCTCGTTGACCTTAGCTTTGGGCGAGCCGGGCTTGTTCAGCCAGTAGGATTCGTCCCTCTTTTCGTTCAGCTTTGGACCTAATTTGCCCTGTACGCCTGCGCGCGCTATGCGCTCCAGCACTTTATCCTGCTCTGCGGCGAGATTATTCATTGCCGCAGATACGGTCACCTCACCGGAAACCGCCTCGCCGATATTTTGCCACCACAGCTGTGCCAGCTTCGGATAATCAGGCACGTTGGTCCCGGTTGGCGTCCAGGCAATACGCGCCGGGCTGCGGTAAAACTCAACTAAGCCGCCGAGTTTCGGCGCACGCTCGGTAAAGGACTTATCACGGATGTCGCTGTCGCGGATGGGCGTCAGGCCCACGTGGGTCTTCTTCAACGACGTGGTTTTGGCCACGCAGAACTGCGCATAGAGCCATGCGGCCTTACGGCGTTCGAGCGGTGTGCTCTTCATAAACGTCCAGGACCCGCAATCCTGATAGCCCAGCTTCATCCCCTCTTCCCAATAGGGGCCATGGGGCGAAGGGGCCATGCGCCATTTCGGGGTCCCGTCCGCGTTGACCGTCGGGCCCGGTTCGACCATGGCCGGGAGGAATGCCGTGTACCAGAAGATCTGCTGGGCCACATTCCCCTTGGCCAAAACCGGCAGGGACGTGTAGAAATCCATCCCCAGGGAACCCGGAGGGGCGTATTTCCGGAGCCATTCCATGTACTTGCGCAGGGAGTACTTGGCTGCCGGACCGTTGGCGGCACCACCACGGGCGACGCTTGCACCTACGGGGCGATTGTTCTCATCTACTCGGATGCCCCATTCGTCCACCGGCTTGCCATTGGGAATCCCTTTGTCGCCGGCACCGGCCATGGACAGCCAGGCATCGGTAAAACGCCAGCCCAGATCCGGGGCCTTCTTGCCGTAGTCGGCGTGACCGTAAATGGCTTTCCCATCGATTTCCTGGATAGTCTCGCTGAAGAACTCGGCAATATCTTCGTAGGCCGACCAGTTGACCGGTACGCCCAGCTCATAACCGTAGATTTTCTTGAACTTCTCTTTAAAATCCGAACG
The DNA here is from genome assembly GCA_014383215.1 of Candidatus Desulfatibia vada. Taxonomy (GTDB): domain Bacteria; phylum Desulfobacterota; class Desulfobacteria; order Desulfobacterales; family UBA11574; genus Desulfatibia_A; species Desulfatibia_A vada. Next base: position 29,430 of record JACNIG010000244.1, read on the forward strand.
GTTAAACCAGTCGTAACGGAACCAATACAGGTTGGCGAACTGCTGATCCGGAAGCTGATAGAGTTTGCCGTCCGGGCCGGTGGTGAAGGATTTACCCATGAAATCGTCTACGTCGAGGGTCGGCAGTGTCACATCCTTACCTTCGCCCTTCATAAAGTCAGACAAGGGAACCACATAGCCGTAACGGGAGTGTGTACCGATGAGATCGGAATCGTTAATCCAACCGTCATAGATGTTTTTACCGGACGCCCACTGGGTCTGAAGCTTTTCGATGACGTCACCTTCCTGAATCAGGTCATGGGAGACCTTGATACCGGTAATCTCTTCGAAGGCCTTGGCCAGCACCTTTGATTCATACTCATGGGTCGGAATGGTCTCGGAGACGACCTTTATATGCATCCCTTTAAAGGGTTTTGCCGCGTTGATGAACCATTCCATCTCTTTCATTTGTTCGGCTTTGGTTAGCGTAGACGGTTGAAACTCGCTATCCACCCATTTCTTGGCGGCATCCATCTGCTGCGAAGACCAGCAGGGAACGCCGGAAAAAATAAGCGCAAAGACTACGATCCCGCAAAACAGTAATCTCTTCTTGTTCATTGTCGTTGCCTCCTTTCAAATCTATTCGGTTAATCGCACACATTTTGCCGACTTAAGTTGTTCATTGGGTCTCCCCCGGCGGGGAAATCAGCAATGCAAACCAGAGGCTATACTCGCTCAGCCCCATCTACTCGCGGTTGTTGCCACCTCCTTTCAAGACGATTCGGGTCACCATATGCATTTTCCCGATTTTCATGTCTCCTTTGAATCTCGGTTCAGGAGCCAAAATCGGCATCCTCTCTATCCCCAACGCATCACAAAAATAATCCAGCACACGCCAATGGCAAGCATGATCCAAAGGGTAAGATCGGTCAATCCGATCCATGCCAGGAAAATATAGGCGCTGCCCAACAACCCTATAAAGAGCCGATCACCGGGTGTGGTAGGAATCGGCAGGAAACCGCGGCGTTCGACGGAAGGTGATACTGCCTGCCATATGGTCATGGCAACCAGTATCAGGAAAATGACGACAAAGAAAACTGCCGTCGGCAAGGTCCATTCCATCCATTGCATAGTCAGGGTCATTGCTGTTTCCTTTTACACACGGCCCATGGCAAAGCCCTTGGCCAAATAATTGCGTACAAACCAGATCACCATCATACCCGGTATAATCGTGAGCATACCGGCCGCGGCCAGCAGGCCATAGTCAAGACCGGACGCGCTGATTGTGCGTGTCATGATTGCCCCGATGGGTTTCGCATTCGTTACCGTCAGTGTTCGGGCTAAAAGCAGCTCAACCCAGGAAAACATAAAACAGAAAAAGGCCGTCACACCGACCCCGGCCCTGATCAGCGGGATAAAGATGGTAATAAAGAAGCGCGGAAAGCCGTACCCGTCGATAAATGCGGTTTCATCGATCTCACGGGGGACCCCGGACATGAAGCCTTCCAATATCCACACCGCCAACGGCACGTTGAACAGACAATGGGCAAGTGCCACCGCAATATGCGTATCCAACAGGCCGATGGTGGAATACAGCTGGAAAAAGGGGAGCGCGAAAACTGCCGCCGGCGCCATACGGTTGGTGAGCAACCAGAAAAACATGTGTTTGTCACCGAGGAACCGGTAGCGTGAAAAGGCGTAGGCGGCAGGCAGTGCCACGAACAACGAGATAACGGTGTTCATGGTGACAAAGATCATGGAATTGACATACCCCATGTACCAGGATGAATCCGTAAATATCTTCATATAGTTCTTAAATGTAATGCCTTTGGGGTACAGGGCGAAGGACGCGAGGATATCGGCGTTTGACCTCAAGGACATGTTGAGCATCCAGTAGATCGGAAGCAGCAGCAGCATTAAGTATATGGTAAGGCCGATCGTTTTTTTATTTACTTTCATACCTGCTCTCCTTTTCCGACTCTCTGAAGTGCCTGGTAAAATATGAAACTAAACAGCAGTACGATGACAAAGTAGATGAGCGAGAAGGCCCCGCCAGGTCCTAAGTCGAATTGCAAAAGGGCGATCTTGACCAGATAAATGGAGAGGAATGTGGTCGAATTACCGGGACCGCCGCCTGTCAGCACAAAGGGCTCAGCGTAGATCAGGAAACTGTCCATGAAGCGCAGTAAAAAGGCGATGGTGAGTACGCCGCGCATCTTCGGCAGCTGGATGTACCAGAATATCGACCAGGCCGACGCGCCGTCGATCTTGGCCGCCTGGTAGTAAGCCTCGGGAATCGCGCGCAGCCCCGCATAGGCCAGCAGGGCAACCAGCGGGGTCCAATGCCAGACTTCCATCAGCATCAGGGTTATCCAGGCATCCAGTGGCCGGGCGGTATGATCGAATGCTACGAATTTGTTGACGGCGGCCCCGAATAAACCGATATCCGGCCGTGTAAAGATGATCCAAATGGTCCCGATCGTATTCCAGGGAACGAGCAGAGGTATCGCAATTGTAACCAGACAGGCGGAAGCTGCCCAACCACGTTTCGGCATTGCCAGGGCAATAAGTATGCCGAGCGGCATCTCGATCAACAGCACGAGCCCGGAGAACAGGAATTGACGCCATAGGGCGTCGTGCAGGCGCTTGTCGGCCAACATTTCCTTGAACCACTCGGTGCCGACGAAGACGCTCTGGCCCGGCCCCCAGATGTCCTGGAACGAATAATTGACCACGGTCATCAGAGGAATGATGGCGCTGAAGGCAACGATGATAAAAACCGGTAGAACCAGAAACCAGGCCTTGTTGTTTTCCCACTTTTCCATAGAGATAATCCTTACTAACTGATCAGCCACCCATCGGCAAATAACTTGATCTTTTGCGGCGGAAAAACAAGCCAAACCTGGCCTTCGGAAATCGGCGTGTCTACCGGCAGTCTGGCCCGCAAGGTTTTGCCGGCCAGTTTAAGCACCACAATCATGTAACTGCCCTGATCTTCAATAGCCTGAACCTGCGCCGGTACGCCGCTTTCCACCGGCTCCGAGCTCAATTCCAGATACATCGGCCGAATCCCCACTTCCAGCTTTCCCTGGGCCTTGCGTCCCTTTGCCGCCGTTTCCTCGTCCAAGGTTATGCCGGCGCCATCAACTCGCGCCTCATTTCCGTCTAAAGTACACTCCAAAAAGTTCATCCCGGGACTGCCGATGAAATATCCCACGAAAGTATGTTCCGGGTTTTCAAAAAGCTCCTGGGGAGTGCCGCTTTGTACGATTTCACCTTCATACATGACCACCACTTTGTCGGCAAAAGTTAAGGCTTCCACCTGATCGTGGGTGACATATATAAAGGTCAGCTTAAGCTGTTCGTGGATCTCTTTGAGTTTTCGCCGCAGGTCCCATTTCAGTTGCGGATCGATCACGGTCAGCGGTTCATCAAACAAAATGGCCGCCACATCACTGCGGACCAACCCCCGGCCCAACGAAACCTTCTGTTTGGCGTCGGCAGTCAACCCGGACGCTCGCATTGCAAGAAAAGGGGTCAAGTCAAGGATTTCGGCCACCTCGTGTACCCGTTGGGTGATTTCGCTACTCTGAACGCCTCGATTTCGCAAAGGAAAGGCCAGATTTCCAAACACCGTCATGGTGTCGTACAAAACAGGAAACTGAAAGACCTGGGCAATGTTGCGTTTTTCCGGCGGCAATCCGGAGACGTCCTCACCGTTGTAAAACACCCGGCCGCTGCTGGGGGTCAGCAAACCTGAAATGACGTTCAGCAATGTGGTTTTACCACAGCCTGAAGGTCCCAGCAGGGCATAGGCACCCCCATCCTCCCAGGTATTGTGAATCCGTTTCAGGGCATAATCCGACTCTTTTTTCGGGTTGCGGATATAGCTGTGGGAAATTTCATTTAACTCGATTTGTGCCATAACCGTCTCCTACTTCAGCCATTTTTAATGGTGTCCCGCTACGGTGCCGCCACCAGGGTTCCGGCCTCATCGTACACAAAGAAACAACTCGGGTTGACATATATCGATATTTCGGCGCCGATCCTGAGAGGCTGAATCCCGGTTTCCTGAACCACCAGCCGAGCATTGTTGTAGCTGATATGAATGAACGTTTCCGACCCGTTTATCTCCGACAATTCTACTCTGGCCTGAATTTCGCTATCCTTCTCACTGGTCCTTGATAGAAATAAACGATGGGAGCGTACACCGAATTTATATTTCCCGGCCGGCAAGGATTTCATATGGCCGTCTAATGGAATTTCTATATCATGCCCCAGTCGGGCCGTGCTCCCCTGGACTGTGCCGCCAATGTAGTTAATGGGCGGGTCGCTGAATACTTCGGCCACCTTGAGGGTCGTCGGGTTGTGGTACACTTCCGCAGTGGAGCCGGTTTGCAGAACGCGGCCCTCATCGATTACCACAATATTGCCTCCCAACATCAGGGCCTCGGTCGGTTCCGTGGTGGTGTACACGACGATCGCCCTGCGCTGCTTGAAAATCTCCTGAAGCTCAACCCGCAGCTCTTCGCGTAGTTTATAGTCCAGGTTCACCAGAGGCTCGTCCAGCAGAAGCAAATCGGCGTCTTTTACCAGGGCCCGGGCGATGGCGGTGCGCTGCTGCTGTCCGCCGGAAAGCTCGGAGGGCAAGCGATTCAACAGACTCTCTAAGTGCAGTATTTCGGCGGTTTCGCGCACGCGCCGGTCTATTTCTTTTTTATTCAGACCAATTGTCTTCAGGGGGGAGGCAATATTTTTAAAAACGGTTAAGGACGGGTAATTAATGAACTGCTGATAGACCATAGCGACACTTCGCTTGCGCACCGGGGTGCCGGTGACGTCGTTACCGCCTACAAATATATTGCCGTGAGTTGGGCGATCCAGGCCGGCCATGATACGCAGCAGGGAGGTCTTGCCGGCCAGTGTGCGGCCAAGTATCACATTGCGGGAACCGGATTCAAATTCAAGGCTGATATCTTTGAGATGGATTTCTCGGTTAACAATCTTGTCAATGTTTTGTAGTGACAAGCCCATTAACTGTCTCCTATTTCAAAATTCTGGGTGTAACGGCGCATCCGGATGTTGTACAGGAAAGCAGATGCCTAACCATAGGCAGCGATTATGCAAATTCCCATATCATCCTTTAAATAGTTTTCGCAAATGAAAATTTATATATATTTATTGTTCTTTTTCCAGCATGCAGGCTTAATTTTCTTTTCAACCTGAATCTCCGGCAAGAGACTCCATTATTCCGAATCTCGTGAAAATGGCGGCTGCGTTTGGCCAGGCCCGGGTTCGTATTGCGCTTATGGATTTGCTGAAAACAATCGAACACCTGCGCTGTTAATAAGCTCGGTCCACACCGATGGCGGCGTCTGATCAGTAAACAGCGCATCAATCTCCGTGATGTTGCCAAGCCGCACCATGGCGTTACGGCCGAATTTGGTATGATCAGCGACCAGAAACACTTTACGGGAATTATCGATAATGGCGCGTGCGACCATGACTTCTCGATAATCAAAATCGAGCAATGTTCCGTCCAGATCAATACCGCTAATCCCGATAATGCCATAGTCGACCCGAAACTGCTCAATAAAATCGATCGTTAGAGGGCCGATAATCCCACAATCGCGAGGCCTCACCAACCCGCCCGCCACAATGACCTCAAAATTTTCGTTCCTGCCCAAAATTGAGGCAACATTGAGGTTGTTCGTAATCACCTTGAGGCGTCGGTGATCGGACAGCGCGTTGGCAACCTCCTCGGTGGTGGTGCCGATATTAAGAAAAAGCGAGGCGTGATCCGGGATGTTTTCGGCGACCATCTGTGCAATTTTTTGTTTCTCTTTAAAACACAGCACTTTACGTTTTGTATATGCGACGTTTTCGGTGCTGGTTGCTATTCCTGCTCCGCCGTGGTACCGGTTAATCAACCCGTTTTCACTAAGAATATTTATGTCACGCCGAATAGTCTGAGGCGTTACTCCGAACTCTTGTGCCAGATATTCGATCGTTACAAAACCGTTATTTTGAACCAGTTGTCGGATCTTATCATGCCGTTGGCGCACCGGTCCAATCTTTCCATTATATCCGTTTGTTCCTGGGCTGTCATTGCCGTTGGTACCGGAAGATGTTTCATCTCTCTTGCTGTTTTCTGTATTCATGCTTCCTGCCTGACTTATATGTTACAAATGTTCGAAATAGAAAACTAATGCCGCAATGTGTTGTTAAAAGAAAATTTTTGGTGACAAAATGATTCAGTTCTGCTAATGAATGCGTATAAACGTAATTTATATGATTTATTTCGTTCACAACCCTTTAGCACCTCATGATTTTTTTCGCAAGTGAAATAAACAAATGGCCGAATTTAAGTATTTGGAACCTAATATGTTGATCGTTTGCCAAGGAGGCGCCCCTTGAAGACCCAGGTGTTGATCATCGGCGGCGGTGCTATCGGCACAGGTCTGGCAAGGGATTTGGCCCTGCGCGGTATCCACTGCGTTTTGGCGGAAAAACAGGATATTAACGCCGGTGCTTCGGGAGGCAACCAGGGGCTCTTGCACAGCGGCGCCCGTTACATTGCCTCCGATCCGAGCGCAGCCGTGGAGTGCCGGCGAGAAGGCCGGCTGCTTAAAAAACTGGCGGCCCATTGTATTGAAGATACGGGCGGCCTGTTCGTGGCCGTAGCCGGTGATGATGAAACTTATATCGCAGATTTTCCTCAAAAGTGTACCCAATACGGAATTCCGGCCCACTTCCTGGATATCCAAGATGCTCGGGAGATGGAGCCTGCCCTGTCGGATCAAATTATAGCCGCTTTCCACGTTGAAGATGCCACAATCGATCCTTTCAGACTATCCCTTGGCAATATCGCCCACGCCCAACAACTGAGCACTCGCTTGCTGCGTTTCACGCAAGCAGTGGATTTCAAGATTATCAATGGTAAGATCCGGTCTGTTCTTCTGCTGAACAGGATGACCGGGAAGAAGATGTCCATCGAACCTGAAATTATCGTTAATGCCTCAGGTGCATGGGCCAGTGAGGTTGCCGCCCTGGCCGGAGCCCGGATAAGCATGCTTTATTCCAAGGGCAGCATGTTGGTCACCAATACCCGGATCACCCAACGGGTCGTAAACAGGCTGCGTCACCCCACTGACGGAGACATACTTGTGCCCGGAGGGACCGTCTCCATTCTTGGCACCACTTCCGAGCGTACCGAATCACCGGACTTGTACTACCCTGAAATTCATGAAATCGACCATATTATCGACGAATGTGCCGCTATGATACCCGAACTGGCGGCCACCAGATACATCCGTGCCTTCTGCGGTATACGCCCTTTGTTGGGCGGCGGCAGCCAAAAGGCGCAAGGGGATGACGACCGGACGGTGAGCCGCGGATTCGCGCTGATCGATCACGCCCGGGAACCGGAAAAACTTGCCAATTTCATCACCATTACCAGCGGCAAGTTGACCACCTATCGCTTGATGGCCGAGAAAACAGCCGATCTGGTGTGTGGGCGCCTGGGGGTCCATGCGCCCTGCCGGACCCATCTGGAACCGCTGCCCGACACAGTGGATGCCCGCTGGACCGAACCCGGACTGGCGCCCAATATGTGGCTGCGCAACAATGCGCCCAACGACGTGTTGCTCTGCGAATGTGAAATGGTACCGCAAAGCGTGGTCGAAGAGATAGTGGGCACTATACGCGAACTGGATGGCCGGCCTGGCTTCAAGGCGATCGGGCTGCGCAGCCGCATTGGCAAAGGCCCCTGTCAGGGAACCTTCTGCAGCCAGCGTTTAGCGGCCTACCTGTATGACCGGCAGCATTTGGATAATCGCCGGGGGCCCTCGGAAATGCGGGCCTTTTTGCGCGAACGCTGGCGCGGACAGCAGCCCCTGCTGTGGGATTTGCCGCTGGCCCAGGCCGAACTGCTGGAGGCCATGCATTGCGGGCTGTTTTGTCTTGAGTTGAAGGCCGAGGGCTGGGAGAAATTTACTTGAAAGATAAACATCGAACGTCGAACGTCCAACATCGAATGGTGAATAAAAAAACGAATGAAATTACATTGCGGAGCGGCCTGTCGGGTCGTAGCCGAAGGCGAAGCCTGAAGCGACATCATTATTCGATGTTCAACGTTGGACGTTCGATGTTCGATGTTCAGTCTGTGCGATATACGATTCACTGCTTTGAGCTCATGCATCATTAGTCGGTAATGCCATGAACACCAATAATAAAGAGACCACCTGCGATTTGATGATCATCGGTACCGGCATGGCCGGCATGGCCGCGGCCCTGTTTGCCGCCCGACAAGGCATCGATACGGTGCAGGTGGGACTCATCGGCGAACTCGGATTTGCCAGCGGCTTAATAGATCTGCTCGGTGTGCATCCGGTGGCCCAGGGAAAGGTGCTGGACGATCCCTGGCAAGGTATCACCCGGCTCTGCCGGGACGAACCTTTGCATCCCTATGCTCTCCTCGATATTGCCTCGATCCGCGAGTCTCTGGATATTGTTTTGGCTTTTTTAACAACAAGTGGTTACCCGCATTTTACACTTTTACAAAGAAACATGGAGGTTCTAACCCCGGCCGGCACGCTAAAACCCACCTATGCCGTGCCGCACACCATGCGTCGCGGGCCTTCGGCTCTGGCGGATCGCTCATCGTGCCTGCTGGTGGACTTTGACGGCCTGAAAGGTTACAGTGCACGGCAAATCGCCTTGAGTCTGGCCGAGCGCTGGCCGGAGCTGCATCCGGTACGCATCGGTTTCCCTGATGCCAAAGGCGAGTTGTACACCGAGCATATGGCGCGGGCGCTGGATGTCGCTGATAGTCGAGAAAAGCTCGTTGCCGCCATCCGTCCGCATATCGGCACTGCCGAGGTCGTCGGCTTGCCGGCCGTGCTTGGCATGTACCGCACCGTCCGCGTCATGGAAGATTTGCAGCAAGGATTGGGCGTACCTGTCTTTGAAATTCCCACCATGCTGCCGGCCGTCACCGGTTTGCGTTTACGAGAGATCTTTGAGCAACGCTTACCGGCTATGGGAATCCGCCTCTTTTTCCAACAGCGTGTCATGGACGCCCAGCGCTTGGCTGACGGGCAATGGCGGTTTGACGTGGGGCGGACCGACATTGATTTTCGAATCACGGCACGCAGCGCCATCATGTGCAGCGGGCGTTTTTTCGGCAAAGGATTGCATGCCGACAGGCACGGTATTCGTGAAACCATTTTCGACTTGCCCGTCGTACAGCCCAAGGATCGCGCAGCCTGGCACCATAAGGATTTGCTGCACCGTGAGGGCCATCCGATCAACCGGGCCGGCGTGGCTGTGGACGGCCAATTCCATCCGGTGGATGCAAACAGACAAATGCTTTACCCCAATCTTTTTGCCGCGGGCTCCATTCTGGCCCATCAGGATTGGAAGCGCCAGAAATGCGGCAGCGGATTGGCCATTGCCACAGCCTATGGGGCTGTCCGAGCGTGCACACGCATGCTGGACTGAAGGGGAAACAAACATGTTCCTGACTTACTGTGCATATGGTGCCTTGATCATCTGCCTGGTCGGCATCGGGTATCGCATGGGGCGTTGGCTGGTTTTGCCCCTCGGGCCGGAGGCCGAAGATACCGCTTTGGCAAAGCGCGCCTTGGGCGCCCTCGGTGCTGTGGCCAAGGCGTTGTTGCAGCCAAGGGGTCTGATCGCCCTTTTAAGAACCTTGCTTATGGAAGTGATCCTGCAAATCCACATCCTGCGCCAGGATCCAAGACGCTGGGTCATGCACATGGCCCTGTTCTACGGCATGCTCTTGCTGCTGTTGATGCATGTCTTCGACGATCGGATCACGGCCCGCCTTTTTCCCGATTACGCCTCAACCCTCAATCCGTTCATGTTTTTGCGCGATCTACTGGGTGTGCTGGTCATGGTTGGAGTGATAATTGCTTGGGTGCGTCGCCGGGCGGACCGGACGCTGCGGCGTACCACGCGCGGTGCGGATCATTGGTTGTTGGTGTTGCTTTCCGGCATCATCCTCACCGGCGCGGCACTGGAGGCGGTCCAGATCATTTCACCGACTCTGTTCGATGAAATGGTGGTCGACTACATGGACAGCAATGATCCGGAAGAGATCGCCCCCTTGAAGGCCTATTGGGCTGCCAAATTCGATGTAGCATTTGCACCGATGCCGTCTACAGACGATCCCGAGCTGTTGGACGAAGGCCGCAGCCTGCATGAAGAGTATTGTGCGGTATGCCATTCGCGACCGGGTTCGGCCGTGCTCTCCTATCCCCTGGCCTTGGCCCTCAAGCCGTTTTCTGCTCGGATCACCGATATCGGGCTGGAAACAGCCTTAAGGTACGCCCACTATCTGATCGGCTGCCTGGCCCTGGCCCTGCTGCCGTTTAGCAAATCGTTCCATTTGGTGTCCACTCCGTTCAGCTTGGTGAGCCGCGCGTTGGGCAGCGCTGCCACCGATCGACCTGTGAACCGTCCGACCCGGCGCGCCTTGGGGCTGGACGCCTGCACCCATTGCGGGGTGTGTACGCTGCATTGCGCCGTGGGCCCGATTTTCCAAGTCATCCCCAATTCTGATATTCTGCCGTCGGAAAAGCTGCACAGCGTCGCCCGGATGGCGGCAGGTCGCAGCAGTGCCCACGCCCAAGCACGTTTATCCGAGGGCAGCTTTATCTGCACTGCCTGCGGTCGATGTACCGCGTGGTGTCCGTCCGGCATCGACTTGCAGGATATGTGGGCTGCGTCAATATCTGATTTGAATCGCAGCGGCTATCCTCAGGTCCACGGCTGGATGCGTCGCCATTCAGCCCCCCAGTGGGCGGAGATCCTCAAGACGTGCCCGGATACTTCGGGCGAGCAGGCTCCATTACGCGAAACGCCTTTGCGACTCACAGACAATCCAGACACTTTTTGGGCCTGTGTCCAATGCTCCACCTGCACCAATGTGTGTCCCGTCGTCGCCGTCTCGGAAGATCCTCTGCGCGATTTGGAGCTGACCCCCCAGCAGGTAATGAACCTGATGCGCCTGCAGCTCAAAGAGACGGCCATCGGCAGCCGCATGGTCTGGGATTGCGTGACTTGCTACAAGTGCCAGGAGCATTGTCCCCAAGGAGTTCGTGTGGCCGATGTGCTCTACGAGTTGCGCAACGAGGCCTGCCGGCGCCTGACCCCTGCAGTACAAGCCTCGGACCCCGGTTCTGAACAACATATTTTGGCGACCGATTCGGGAGCACAAAAAAATGGAGCCTAACCCCATGGCCAAATTGCGCTACCTATACTTCCCCGGTTGCAAAATAAAACCGTTTCTGCCAGAGTATGATCGCGCCACGCGGGCCGTGCTGTCGACCCTTGATGTCGGGTTGGAGGAGACCGAGCTGAACTGCTGCGGCTACCCGGTGCGCCACGTAGATTTCACGGCAGCCATGCTCTCCGGCGCTCGCATCCTGGCCATGGCCGCCCGCAAGGGTTTGCCCGTGCTCACCCCCTGCAAATGTTGTTACGGCAACCTCAAGCATGCCCATTTTTGGATGCATCGCAATGCCGAACTGCGTGAACGGGTCAATGGTCTGCTTCAAGAGGACGGCCTGCAATGGTCCAAGGATGTGGTCGTTCGCCACTTGCTGACTGCATTGACAGAGGATCTGGGACTTGTCCATGTGCAGGCCAGAGTCAAACATCCGTTGCACGGCTACCGGGCAGCGGCGCACTACGGCTGCCATGCCCTCAGACCCGGTGATGTAACCCAATTCGACAACCCGCTGGCGCCGACTATTTTTGAATCCGTTGTCGCGGCCACCGGGGCAACTGTGGTTGAGTGGCCGCTGCGCCTGGATTGCTGCGGCTATCCGCTATGGGAGAAGAACAACCAATTGTCCTTGGCGCTCATGCAACAAAAACTGGCCGATGCCCGTGAATCGGGCGCCCAGGCGTTGATTACAGCGTGTACTTACTGCCAGCTTCAGTTCGGGCCGGTCCGCAGTGAACTCCTGTCAGACACGGCGGCTAACAACGACCTGCCGGCCGTATTGGTGTCCCAGCTGTTGGGCGTTGCGCTCGGATTGCCGGGCGAGGCGCTGGGGCAGACGGGCTTAAGGATATAACGGGCCAACGTATCAAAGGAAAGGAGACATCTATGAGCGAATATATCGGTGCATTGGATTTGGGAACCACCAGCAACCGTTTTATCATTTTCGACCGACGCGGCCGCATCGTCGGGGAGTCTCAGAAAGAGCATGCGCAAATTTTTCCCCAGGCCGGCTGGGTGGAGCACGATCCTATGGAGATTTGGCACAACACCGGCGAGGTCATCCGCCGGGCGTTGGCCAAAACCGGCTTGACCGGCAACGACATTGTGGCCATCGGTATCACCAACCAGCGTGAAACCACGGTCATGTGGGACAAACGCACCGGCCGGCCGTATATGAACGCCATTGTCTGGCAGTGTACCCGCACCGATGAGATATGTCGCAATTTGGCCAAAGAGGGCGGCCAGGATCGCTTTCGAGCCAAAACGGGCCTGCCCGTCGCCACTTATTTTTCCGGTCCCAAAGTGCGCTGGATTTTAGAAAATGTCGAGACTGCGCGCTATGGTACTGAAACGGGTGACGCCCTGTTCGGCACCATCGAGACCTGGATTATCTGGTGGCTCACCGGCGGCCCGGATGGCGGTGCGCATGTTACGGACGTGACCAACGCCAGCCGTACATTGTTGATGGATTTGCACACCCTCGCCTGGGATGAAAAGATTTGTAAAACCCTCAAGATTCCGGCCCAGATATTACCTGGCATCGTACCCTCCATCGACTCCGACACATGGGGCACCACCCGCAAGGATGGCCCCCTCGGTGCTGAAGTGCCGGTGTGCGGGGCGCTGGGAGATCAGCAGGCCGCATTGGTCGGGCAAGCCTGCTTCGAAGTCGGAGAAGCAAAGAACACGTATGGCACAGGATGCTTTTTGCTGCTCAACACCGGCGAGGAGGCGGTGTCCAGCCGCCACGGCATGCTCACCACGGTCGCCTATCAGATGCGCGGGGAAAAGCCGATCTATTGCCTGGAAGGTTCCATCGCTATTGCCGGCGCCCTGGTGCAATGGCTGCGAGACAACCTCGGATTCATACGGCACGCGGCTGAAATCGAACCCCTGGCGCGCACTGTAGAGGACAATGGCGGCGCTTACATCGTACCGGCCTTTTCCGGTCTGTTTGCGCCCTACTGGCGCTCGGACGCACGGGGGGTAATCGTTGGGTTGACCCGTTTCATTAACCGCAACCATATTGCCCGCGCTGCCTTGGAAGCTGTTGCCTACCAGACACTGGATGTGGTCGAGGCCATGCAGAAAGATTCCAGCGTCCCACTGAGCAGTCTGCGTGTGGATGGCGGCATGGTGGCCAATGAACTGCTGATGCAATTTCAGGCCGACATTTTGGGCGTCCAGGTCGTGCGCCCGAAAATTACGGAAACCACCGCCTTAGGCGCCGCCTCGGCCGCTGCCCTGGCCAGCGGTTTTGTGAGTGGTTGGGACGAACTAAAAAGCAATTGGGCCATGGACAAGACCTGGCAGCCCCAGATGGCGTCGGGACAACGCGCTAAGGGCATCGCCGGTTGGAAAAAGGCCGTTGAGCGAACCTTAAACTGGATCGAATAAACCCATACAATTTTCCTTTGCCACGGCAGGCCATATTGTCTTCGGTGCCGGTACGGTCGTCCAAGCAGTCGGAGAAGCTGCCACATGGGACATCGTGCGCTCCTGATGACCGGGCGTGCGCCGGGTCGCCCAGGGATTAATTGCCGAGAACTTTATTGAACCTTTTCAGTGGATTCCGTCTCCCCTTTAGTATCGGTTGATTTTGGCGCACAGCACATTCCCATCATGTTTTTCATCATGGCGCCCTTCATGGCGGAAAAATCAGGGGCATCGCCTTGACCCGGACAGCATTTGCTCATCTTCTCAAACATCTTTTAAAAATTCTCCGGGCCGCAACATCCAAAGTCCGTACCTTCTGCTTTAATTAATGGCTATTCCGGTCCCGGCCAATTACCTTCTCAGGCGCTCTAATAAGCGATTTAAAAGTAGAAAAAATAATTTTACGGCGGGTTAAAGAAGGTTAATCCCACCTTACAACTTGATCATTCTTTCCCTGTTTGTTATTCTTAACCTGCGCAAGGAAGTCGATTTCCGCAAGGGATCGTCATCAGGCTGGACACCGCCAACAAACTGTGCCAGTCCGGCACAATTCACTTTCAAACAAGGAGAAACAGATATGGGTGATAAGGGG
>JACNIG010000283.1 GCA_014383215.1 Candidatus Desulfatibia vada
AAATTGCTGAGATTGTCGGAGGTGAGGTTAAAGGGGATGTTCACAAACGAATTCTTGACGTAGCCCCTTTTGACGAAGCCCACAGTGATGCAATAACGTTGGCCGCAAACCCAAAATTTTTAAAACGGATCGATACAACCGATGCAGGGGCGGTTATTGTGCCCCCTGATTTTCAGGCGTCTATGCAAAACCTGGTGCTGGTGGAAAATCCTCAGGTCGCTTTTGCTAAAATTATTAAAATTTTTCATCCACCTTTAAAACCGCAACCGGGCATAAGTTCAAAGGCTCATATCGGAGAGGAATTTACATGCGGCCAAGATGTTTCCGTTGCGCCTTTTGCAGCAATTGGCAACAATGTTACCGTAGGGCAGCGTGTTACTATTTCTTCCAACGTTTTTATCGGAGACAATGTTGTCATTGGGGATGATGTGAAGATACATCCCAACGTAGCGATTTTAGAAGGCTGCATAGTAGGGAACAGGGTTATTATTCATGCCGGGACGGTTGTCGGCAGTGATGGTTTTGGTTTTGCTCCTGACGGGGAAACGTATTACAAGATTCCCCACATCGGCCATGTTCAAATAGATGATGATGTTGAAATCGGTGCACTCAACGCTATCGACAGGGGTACATTCGGCAAAACCTGGATTCAAAAAGGCGTTAAGACCGACAACCTGGTTCATGTCGCGCACAATGTTACTGTAGGTGAAAATTCGATCCTGATAGCACAAGTCGGAATTTCAGGCAGTGTTACCATTGGGAAACACGCCGTACTTGCAGGGCAGGCCGGCGTTGCCGGACACCTTAACATCGGGGATAATGCAATCATCGGCCCGCAGGCCGGCGTTGCCAAGTCGGTGCCGAGTGGCGAAATTGTTTCAGGATCGGCGGCGATGCCTCATCGCATATGGCTGAAGCTGCAACGGATACTGCCCACGTTGCCTGAACTTAAAAAGAGACTGGCAGAAGTCGAAAAAAAATTGAGGAAATATGAAGATAACTTATGATATTCAGAAAATCATGGAATTGTTGCCTCATCGCTATCCTTTTATTATGATTGATCGCATCATTGAACTTGTGCTCGGTGAAAAGGTTGTGGCTTTGAAAAACGTAACTATTAACGAGCCTTTTTTTCAAGGCCATTTCCCGGGAGAGCCCATTATGCCCGGAGTATTGATTATCGAAGCCATGGGCCAAGCCGGGGCTATACTGGCTGCTGAATCCATGGATCTGGAAAAGAAGGGGTCCCTGATTTTTTTTATGGGGATGGATAAGGTCAAGTTTAGGAAACCTGTTGTTCCCGGTGACCAGCTTATCTTTGAGATTAAATTTCTGAAACAGCGATCTCAAGCTTTTAAGATGTCCGGCATCGCCAGCGTTGATGATAAACGTGTGGCCGAAGCGGAGCTGATGGCTACTTTTGGAGAAAAAACATGATACATGCCACGGCAATTGTCGATTCGGGAGCGCAAGTCGACTCCAATGTAGTCATCGGTCCGTATTCAGTTATCGGCGACAATGTTGTTATCGGGTCAGGAACGGTTGTTGGACCCCATGTCGTTGTCGATCCGTATACGAGCATTGGACCGGACTGTCGAATCTTTCAGTATGCCGCCGTCGGAACTGTTCCCCAGGATTTGAAATTTGGAGGCGAAAAGTCGTTTGTCAAGATCGGCGCTAAAACGACTGTGCGCGAATTTGTTACTATCCACCGGGGAACAGCAGAAGGCGGCGGAATTACCGAAGTCGGTGAAGAGAATCTGTTGATGGCCTACTCACATGTTGCCCATGACTGTATTACCGGCCGGGGAGTAATTCTTTCCAATAATACAACCTTGGGCGGGCATATTATTATTGGTGATTATGCTGTTATCGGTGGCCTTGTGGCCATTCATCAGTTTGTGCGGATCGGAGATTATGCTTTTGTGGGCGGAAAATCTGCGGTGGTCAAAGATATTCCGCCCTATGTGATAGCATCAGGCGACAGGGCCAGTCTGCACGGTTTAAATAATGTTGGCTTAAAACGCAAAGGGTTTCCCCAAGAAACTTTATTGCAACTAAAAAAAGCATACAGAATCATTTTTCGTATCGGCTTAACCCTAAATGAGGCCATCGAGAGAGTACGCGCTGAGGTCGATCAGATACCCGAGGTAAAAAACCTTATAGAATTCATAAAATCTTCTCAGCGCGGGATTACCAGGTGATCAACTCGTAAAAAGTCACAAAAACGACCTTTTTACGATAGTATTTTGTATTTGGTGTTTAGTGTTTGGTTATTTAACAAGATGGTATGTCAGCATATATTTAAAACAAAACACTAAATACTAAACACCAAACACTTGATGAATTTGACTTTTTACGAATTCATCATTTGTAATGTTCTAAGGAGGTTTATGAAAAGACTCCGCGTTGGTGTTGTCGGTGTCGGCTATCTTGGTAGATTTCATGCTGAAAAGTATGCAAGTATGGATGCGGTAGACCTTGTTGGCGTCGCCGATACCAACATGTCACAAGCTGCGAGTATCGCCGGCAAGTACCGTACCACAGCACATTCAACCTATCAGGACCTTTTTGGGAAAGTGGATGCTGTCAGCATCGTTGTTCCGACTCCATCCCATTTTGCGGTCGCCATGGATTTTTTGGAGAATGATGTTGATGTCCTCATCGAAAAGCCCATGACAACCACACTGGAAGAGGCTGATGAGCTGATTCGGTTTGCAGATTCAAAAGGTCTGATCATTCAAGTGGGGCACCTTGAACGATTTAATCCTGCAGTTATTGCTCTGCAGGATATCGTTCAGCAGCCGATGTTCATCGAATCGCACCGCTTGAGTATCTACAAGGATCGCGGTACCGACGTCAGCGTAGTCCTTGACCTTATGATTCATGATATCGATATTATTTTGAACTTCGTCAGATCCGAAATCAGCGAAATCCGTGCGGCGGGAATTTCTGTTATCGCTGAAAACGTTGATATTGCAAATGCACGTCTTGAATTTCAAAGCGGATGTGTTGCCAATGTTACCGCCAGTCGCATTTCGACCAAAAATGAACGTAAAATTAGACTGTTCCAAAAAGATGCCTATGTGTCAGTTGATTTTACGAGCCAGGAAATTACCGTTATCCAGCAGAATAGTAAAAAAGATGACGGCTTGATTCCGGGCATGGAAATTAAGCAGCTTTGTTTTACAAAGGGTGACGCCCTGGAAGATGAAATAAAATCTTTTGTACAATCGGTCGCAAACCGTAAAGTACCACAGGTTACGGGACAGATGGGACGTGATGCCCTAAAAATAGCTTTAAATATTATGGAGCAAATCAAAAATTCTGCCGGCCGACTGTCCGACTTTAGAAAATGATTAATTCGCATTCCGAAAAAAAGTGTGTAATGATAATTGCAGGTGAAACTTCCGGCGACCATCACGGGGCCAAACTGGTAAATGCCATGCAAAAAAAAAACAATGCGCTCTTTTTCTGCGGCATCGGCGGACAGTCTCTCAAAAATGAGGGTGTCAGGATTTTAGTTGATGCTTCCGAACTTGCCGTTGTGGGGATTACGGAGGTTTTATACAAAATAACCAGTATATTAAAAGGACTGTCGGTTGCCAAAAAAGCCCTTAAAACAATGCATCCCGACCTGCTCATCTTGATCGATTTTCCAGATTTTAACCTTAATGTCGCTGCGACTGCCAAGAAGCTCGAAATACCCGTGCTTTATTATATCACCCCCCAGGTTTGGGCCTGGAGGTCGGGCCGTGTTAAAAAAATAGGAAAATTAGTGAATCATGTGGCGGTTATTTTGCCGTTTGAGGCAGATTTTTTTAAAAGGCATCAGATCCCTGTGACATTTGTCGGCCATCCTTTACTCGACAATGACCATTCTTCCCCTGCCGCTGCCTTGGAAAGGCCGTCCGAGCCTAATCCTACCGTCGGCTTACTCCCCGGCTCCCGTGACCGGGAGATTGCCAGGCATCTGCCGGTGATGCTGGGTGCTGCACGGATATTGGCAGAACGGATCAAGAATATAAAATTTGTGATTTCACTTGCTCCTTCTGTGGAAAAACAATACGTGGAAGCGCTCATTGCAAAACACAAAGCTTTAATTAACTTTGAGATGGTTGAAGGCGGGGTGGATGAAGTTTTCGAAAAATGCAGACTGGTCGTTGCCGCTTCGGGTACGGTTACCCTGGAATCTGCAATTTCCGGCACACCGATGGTAATCATCTACAAGCTGTCCCCGATTAGCTACTGGTTGGGCCGGATTTTGATCCGTGTAAAACATATCGGCCTTGTTAACCTTATAGCAGGTAAAAGGATTGTTCCTGAACTGCTGCAGGGGGAAGCCTCTCCCAGTAAGATAGCAGATACAGTTTTTGAGATGTTAAATGACGTTCCCGGTTTGGAGCGTTTGAGAAATGAGCTTTTGAGCACAAGAGATGCGCTGGGTGAGCCGGGAGCGTCGGAGCGTGTTGCTGATATAGCCCTGAATATGCTTTGACCAAGCTATTACATAACCCGTACAAGCGTCGAGCACGGGGACAGGCTGGAAAAGAAAAAAAATACCACGAAAGCACGAAATGACGAAAACACGAAAAAAGATATTAATAAAATTTCGTGATTGACTTTAATTGTTTGTCACAAAATACTCAAAATTCACAATTAAGAAACTAAAAAATCCGGGTCATCTATACGTTTTAAAGAAATGGCGATTTTAAAAAAAATATCAAAACCGGTCTTAAGAGATAGACACAAACGGATCCTGGCTCTGATCAAGGAAAACAGGTTCCGTCTATTTTTGGCAATGGTATGTATGCTGGTCATGGCTGCGGCAACCTCGGCCACTGCTTTTTTGGTAAAACCGGTACTGGATGATATTTTTTTTAATAAGAACACCATGATGCTGAAGATAATTCCGCTGGCCGTTATTCTGATATACTTGCTCCGTGGTCTGGCAACGTACGGGCAGGACTATTTGATGAATTATGTGGGTGAAAGCATTATCAGGCGTTTACGCGATGACCTCTATAGCCATATACAGGACCTGCCGGTCGCCTTTTTTCACAAAGAAAAGACCGGTGTACTAATGTCGCGTGTAACCGGCGATGTCGGTATTGTCAAAACCATGGTTTCGACTGCGGTTACAGGCTCATTAAAAGATTGCTTTACGATAGTGGGCTTAAGCATCGTTATCTTTTACCGGGACTGGAAAATGGCCCTGTTTGCTTTTATCATTTTACCCCTGGCTTTCTACCCAATTGTAGAGTTCGGTCGACGGGTGCGGCGAATTAGTACCGGTTGGCAGGAAGCCATTGGCGACTTAAATTCTTTTCTGCATGAGACATTTGCAGGCAACAAGATCGTCAAGGCTTTTGGAATGGAGCACTATGAAAAGGAGCGTTTTTACGAAAGGACACTCGGGCTTTTTAAACTGGAGATGAAAGCCGTTGTCGCGCGGTCATTGTCTTCACCCATCATGGAGTTTTTGGGCGGAGTCGGCATTGCTTTTATTATATGGTACGGGGGATCTAAGGTGCTTGCGGGCACTTCTACCGCCGGAACTTTTTTCTCTTTTATGGCTGCAGTTCTAATGCTGTATGATCCGATAAAGAAGTTAAGCGGTCTCAATAACGCGGTTCAGCAAGGGCTTGCTGCCGTCGACAGAGTTTTTGACGTCATGGAGACAAAGTCAGAAATCAAAGAGCCCCAAAACCCTGTAGTACTTAAACGCGGACCACACAGAGTAACTTTCGAAAACGTATTTTTTAAATATGAAGAGGATAGAATATTAAAAGACATCAATCTGGATGTGCAGGCCGGCGAGATTTTAGCGCTGGTCGGTATGAGCGGTGGGGGAAAAACCTCTCTGGTCAATCTGTTACCCAGGTTCTATGATGTCACTGAAGGGGCGATTTTGATTGATGGTGACGATATTCGCAAGGCATCGATATCTTCGCTGCGGGATCAGATGGCAATCGTTACCCAGGAACCTATACTTTTTAACGATTCCGTGCGCAACAATATCGCCTATGGCAACTACAGAGCTTCGGATGAAGAAATCCGAAGAGCTGCAAAGGCCGCCTATGCTTATGATTTCATTCAAAGCTTTCCCGGCAAGTTTGAAACCAATGTCGGAGAACTGGGCGCGCGCCTTTCCGGAGGAGAAAAACAGAGGATCTGTATCGCCCGGGCACTTTTGAAGGATGCTCCCATTTTGATTCTTGACGAGGCCACTTCTTCTCTTGATGCGGAATCGGAGATGCTGGTTCAAAAGGCCCTTGAGAATCTCATGCAGGGACGTACTACTTTTGTGATTGCCCACCGACTTTCAACCATCGATTATGCCGACAGAATCATCGTTATCGTAAACGGCCGGATGGTGGAAGAGGGTACACAGGAGGAACTGATTGCACGGCAAGGGGAATTTTTCAAACTCTACCAAATGCAGTCCAGCAACAATCAGGACAATATGAATCAGCCTGAAGGTATCCGGAACAATCCGGGTTAACTCGTGCAAAAATCGCTAAATCGACTGACAAACACCCGCCTGTTATGAAAATCAACTCAATTGTAAATCGATATTTTTTTACAGAGATGATTCCACCCTTTACCCTCAATATAGTGTTTTTCACATTTGTATTCCTGATGGCAAAAATACTCGATATTACCAAAATGATTGTAAATTACAAGATCAGCATATCCTCGGTTTTTTTACTGCTGCTCTATTCCATACCTCATTTCCTTGAGTTTGTGATACCTCTGTCCATTATGATGAGCATACTTCTGACGTTTCTTCGATTGTCCGCCGATAATGAGATCGTCGCCTTAAAAGCCGGCGGGTTCAGTATTTACAGGCTGCTTCCACCGGCGATGCTCTTTTGCTTATTGGGATTTTTACTTACCGGGTTTATGTCTATTTACGGGGTGCCGTGGGGAAGGTTGTCGTTTAAAGACCTGACACTTGAAGTCGTTTCATCTAATGCCAAGATTGGACTCAAAGAAAGGACTTTTAATGATAGTTTTAAGGATGTTATGCTGTATATGAGTAAAATCGATTTAAAAAATAAAATTCTTATCAATGTCTTTATTGAGGATAAAAGAAATAAAAACATTGTTAGCACCGTGGTCGCCCCGCGGGGAAATATATTTAATCAACCTGATAGTCCGTCTTTTCATTTGCGATTGTATGACGGAAGTATCAATCAGGTAGATATCAAGAACCAGGCGACTCATTCTATCAAATTTGACACCTATGACATTAACCTCGATTTAGAGAGGACAATTTCTGCGGCAAAGGGACGATCCAAAGACGAAAAAGAGATGAATCTTGTTGAACTGCGTCAGCACATACAAACCTTTTCAAAAAAAGATGTCCGATATTTTACTGCACTGACAGAATTTCACAAGAAATTTTCAATCGCCTTTGCATGTTTTGCCCTTGGGATTCTGGCCGTTCCTTTGGGAATACAGTCGCAGTTAGCTAAAAGATCATTTGGATTGGGTCTGGGTCTTTTTTTCTTTTTGCTTTATTACTTGATGTTGTCGGCCGGGTGGGTTTTTGGTGAAACCGGGGTCTATCCTCCGGTGATAGGTATGTGGCTTCCTAATGTTGTTATGGGTGGGTTGGGTCTGTTTCTGTTAGACAGAACGGCCAAAGAGCGTCCGGTGAATATCAGATATTTACCGGCATTGCTTAAACGAGTAATTAGGAAATCATGTCGATAATATATAAATACCTGACGATACAGATTTTTAAATACTTTGGGATGATGCTGGCAATGGTTGTCGGCATATATGTTGCCGTCGATTTTTTTGAAAGAATCGATGATTTCATGGAAGCTAAGCTGCCGCTTTCGAAAGCTTTAACCTTTTTTTTCTTAAAGACGCCTTTTATTATCACCCAGATTCTTCCGGTCTGTATCCTGCTTGCAGTTCTGGTTGCCTTTGGTCTTATGGCCAGGAACAATGAAATCGTTGCTTTAAAAAGCAGCGGCGTTAGCATCTTTTACTTGTTAAAACCGGTTATTGCGATCGGATTTATTCTCAGTATTCTTCTTTTTTTCTTTTCCGAAGTGATCGTTCCCATCACCATGGGAAAAGCCAACCAGATATGGCTCAGGGATGTTAGAAAGGAATTAGCTGTAATTTCAAAGGAAAAAAACATTTGGATTAAGGGTAACCGTTCGATCACACATATAGCATATTTCAATCCGAAAATTATAACCGTCTATGGAATCACCCTTTATCAATTTGATGAGAAGTTCAGACTTATAAGAAGAGTCGATGCTGAAAAAGGTATTTTCAAACAAGGCCCATGGCTGCTTGATCATGTTATGGAGCAAAATCTTAATAAAGAAGATGGTAGCTACAAAATATCATTTCACGAAAGGCTGAGCGAGACGTTTGATTTTGCGCCTGACAATTTAAGTCAGGTGATTATTAAGTCGGAAGAGATGAGTTTCAAGGGACTTCTTGAATATATCAAAAAGGTTGAATTGGAAGGATACAATGCAGCCGTCTACCGGGTAGACCTTTACGCCAAAGTAGCTTTTCCGATGGTTTGCATCATCATGTGTATGTTGGGTGCAGGTATAGCTGTTAGAGGCAGTGTTACAAAAGGCTTGCCGGTGAGCATCGCATATGGGGTCGGCATAACATTTCTTTACTGGATATTCTACAGTTTATGTATTTCGCTTGGTTATGGAGAAATGCTGCCTCCTTTTTTTGCCGCCTGGACGGCAAATTTTATTTTTTTATGTGTTGGAACTTTGACATTGTTAAATGCAGACTAAAAGCGTGTTAATTTCCTATGTATGAAATTTGTGTATTTTGTGGCAGTTTTTTTTGGCCACTAAGACACCAAGGCACAAAGAAAGAGTAATAAATATATCCTTTGTGCCTTTGTGGCAAATATTTTTCGATTCCGGTTTACTCGGGTTGGTGGCTGTAGTAAAATGCAACGCATGATTGTTCTGTATAATATCTTGTTTTTAATTGTGATCATTCTGGGATTTCCTCTGATACTTCCGATTGTTCTTATATCAGACAAGCGGCGGAAGACTGTGCTTCAAAGACTGGGAATGCAAAAAGTAGTTAAAGCCACCAGGCTAAACAGAAGCTGCTGCCTGGATAAAAAGCCCATATGGGTTCATGCCTTATCGGTGGGAGAAGTTCTTTCGGCTGAGCCTCTGGTCGCGGGAATAAGCAATCATTTCAAAAACAGAAAAGTTTTTATTTCTGTTTCCACTAAAACTGGATTTGAGATTGCCAATAAACGTTTTAAAGACACGGCGGATGCCGTCTTTTTTTATCCTTATGATTTGGCCCTGTCCGTTAAACACATGGCTGGAAAAATAGATCCGGCCTTTGTTGTTATCGTTGAGTCGGATATTTGGCCAAACTTTTTATATGAAATGAAAAAGCGCAATGTCCCCGTAGTGCTTGTCAACGCGAGACTGTCCCAAAGGTCTTTTAGGGGATATAAACGCCTGGCGGTTTTTTCTAAACCAGTATTTTTGTCTTTTGCAGGCATTTGTACGCAGTCCACGGAGGATGCCGAACGCTTCAGAGCCCTTGGTATTCCGTCAGGCAGGATAAAGGTTACCGGAAACATTAAATTTGAGCAGACCGGTCAACCCCTGCCGGCACCGGAAATTAAAAAATTAAGGCGATCGATTCACATACAGCCGTCACAAAGAGTTATAGTGGCCGGCAGCACTCATAAAGGAGAAGAAGCCATACTTTCCGAAGTATTTACGAAGGTGAAAAAAGAATTTAGCGAGCTTCTTTTGATAGTTGCCCCCAGAGATCCGGAGCGTGCCGGATCTGTTCAGCGAATTTTTGAATCCGCCGGATTTTACACTGTTCTTATGAAAGATCCCAACAAGGTAAAGCCGGATAGCATATTCGATGTAATTGTGGTCGATGCCCTGGGGGTTTTAAAAAAACTGTATGCTCTGGCTGACGTAGCATTTGTGGGTGGAAGCCTTGTCGCTTGCGGCGGGCACAATCCGCTTGAACCGGCCGTATTTTGCAAACCGATTATATTCGGATATGATATGAGCGATTTTGCTGAAATTTCGAATATGCTGGTGGCAGCAGGAGGAGCTTTCCGTGTGCAAGACGCTGAAAGCCTGTATAAAACAGTTTCCAAGCTCTTAAGAGATCAACAAAAA
>JACNIG010000055.1 GCA_014383215.1 Candidatus Desulfatibia vada
GACTTGTTTTTGGTACGAAGAGGTATTTGGACAAGATTAAAAAAAACCATCTTAAGAATGAATCTGACGCAGAACTTCCACAGCTTAATCGGATCATAAAGGACAAAGACCCGGTTAAATCTTTGAAGCGTGCAGCAAAGGCAATAAATTTTGACCTTAAAAAACTCAGGCGATCAAATAGAATTTTCAAAAAAGACATTCAGGACCGGGATATCTTATTATATTTTTTAAGGGAGACAGGTCTATATACTAATAAACAAATTGGGGATCTATTTAATCTAACTTATTCTGCGGTGAGCCGAAGGGCCGTTATTGTCAAGTCAGAAATGTCGAGGCAAACTGAAATGAGGCGAAAATACGATCAGTTAAAGTCAAGGATCAAGGTTTGACCACATTCCACTGGGGATCTAAACCATATTGTTTCTTAGTACCCCCTATCAGCGTCGATGACTGGAAAAAAGAAAGATATGTTGATCCAGATGAACTCCTGATTTATGTAGCTTCAATGAAGGACTATCTTTCTAGTCCAACAAATCGTCAGATCGAAAATTTAACAGACCACGTTAAGCAATTACAAAGAATTGGAAATTTGCCAAAAGATCCAGAAGGAAGATGGTTTGGGCCATACAAACCAGAAAGTATAATACCAAATCTCGAACAATTGCATTGAGTAGGATGCTCATTTCGCTGCCGCTCCATTCGCACCCCTCATGCAAAACGTTCTGCGGAGAGTAAAGAATGATTTCATTAACACACCAGTTTATGAAGATGATTTTACTTCTTACAGTTCCGCTGTTTCTGGGTGTTGGTTGTGCTTCCACGAGGCAATTCGTGCCGCATCCCTCCGAGGCCACCATTTCAGATCACGGCGTTCTGGTGGAAGCGAAAAGACAGTCATCTTTTGTAGGCTCAGCATGTGGTCTCGAAGTCAGGGATAATGGAAAAGAAATTGGTGTGCTCGGCCCAGGGGGACAGATAGAATGGACACGGCTTCCGGGGCCTATGAAAATTGATGTTTTCGATACGCTCAACAACATTTCATTTCGTCCATTGGATATCATGACAGAAGCAGGCCACCAATATGAACTTACCTTGGCGTATCCTATGACCTTCACTTTCCCAGGAGGCACCTCGAGCAAACGAGCCGCAACTCTATCCCAAGTTAAACCTTTCCCAGCCGGTATGCGAATTCAACCTCCAGCCCATCAGGCTGCTGCCGACGCCACACTTGTTAATACAACGCCCACTACCAGCCGCACAACACTAACTCCACCAGTTGAGGATAAACTGACTGAATCTGAGTATGGGATCTGCCACGCTCTTATAATAAGCAACTCCGCCTATAGTGAGCTTCCAGAGTTGAGGACGCCGAAAAACGATGGACATACTTTATCGAAGCTTTTACACATTGACTATGGCTTCCGTGTAACAACACTTTACAACGCCACAAGAGCCGAAATCATCCGAACACTGACGTCGTTACGAACACAACTAACGGAAAAAGACAATCTGCTAATCTTTTATGCCGGGCATGGCTGGCTTGATACCGACGCCGACGCAGGGTATTGGCTTCCGGTTGATGCGTCGAAGCATGATCCCGTCAACTGGATTTCCAACGCAACCATCACCTCTGCCCTTAAAGCACTTCGGGCAAAGCACGTACTTGTTGTTGCTGACAGTTGCTACTCAGGGAAGTTGACGCGGGGACTACGAGTTGATGGGTTTATACGTGAAGGTTTATCAAAACTTGCACACCGTCGGGCGAGAGTAGTCATTTCCTCTGGAGGATTAGAACCTGTGCTCGATGGAGGAGCAGAAGGAAACCATTCGGTATTTGTCAATGCTTTGCTGAAAGTTCTCAATGAAAACCAAAACGTCCTTGATGCTGCCGGGCTGTTTTCGGAGCTGAGAAAACGTGTCATATGGAATGCCGATCAAATTCCAGAATATGGGGTGATCCACAAAGCTGGGCACGACGGTGGAGATTTTCTATTTATTCGCAAATATTCAGAGGCAGATCCGACCGCGCCGAACAAGACGGATGCAGGCGACGATAGATAGCCGCGCCTGATCCGCAGCGTTAAGCGCCAAATATAATAAGGAAATCATTTATCATGAATTGGGATACAATAGCTTCTGTCGCGACTGCTATTGGTGTTTGTATCGCTGCATGGCAAATTCGGGATAGTAAAAAACTTGCTCAAACTTCATTTGAAGATGGGCTAGATCAACAATACAGGAATCTTGCCATGGATATTCCAGTTGATGCCTTAATTGGTAAACCTGTAGATGATGAGAGCGGTAAGTTGCGTGAAATTATTTATAACTACCTCGACCTTTGTAATGAGCAAATATATCTCAGGAAAATAAAGAGAATCAGCAAAAATAGATGGAAAGATTGGAATATTGGAATAAAGGACAATCTTTCTAAACCGGCGTTCAAAGTTGTATGGGATGAAATTAAAAAAACTGCACCTGATACATTTACAGCAATTGAGTCATTAGAAAAAAATAAGTTCGAGATTGATCCGGCGCATTGTAAAAACGACTGCGCTTAACCATGCAGTGGAGCGGGACTGGCTATTAAGTGCGCGTGCGGAGTTCTCAGTGGTAAAGAAACATTTTCATTATATGGCCTGAGTAGCCATTAACACGCCAGCCCCTCACCGCCACGAACGCCTCAATTATAAAACTTGACAAAGCGTACGCTATGGCGTACTATTTGGGCATAGAAAATCCATTAAATCAGAGGAGAATCATGCCGACACTAACAGCCACTGAAGCAAGGTCAAATCTTTATCGACTTATTGACGAGGCAGCGTCTTCCCACGAGCCAATTATCATAAAGGGTAAGCGCGGCAGCGCTGTGCTTATTTCCGAGGATGACTGGCGCGCTATCCAGGAAACCATGTACCTACTGAATATTCCTAGTATGAGGGAATCAATTCGAAAAGGATTAGCCACTCCAATCGAGGAATGTACTCAGGATCTTGACTGGTAATGTGGCGAGTCGTTTTCACAAAACAGGCTCAAAAAGACGCCAAAAAACTTTCTGCTGCCGGGCTACGTCCAAAAGCCGAAAAGCTGATTGAAATATTGCGGGAGAATCCCTACCAGTTTCCTCCACCATTCGAAAAGTTATTAGGTGATTTATCCGGGGCCTTTTCCCGTCGGATAAATATACAACACCGGATAGTCTATCAGGTTCTCGATAAAGAAAAAGTGGTTAAAGTTATTCGGATGTGGACTCATTATGAATGACCAGGCATAACATCGCGCTTTCAGTCGAACTCGGCAAAGCCTCGCCGCTGAAGCGCCCGTTATGTGTCAAAAAATAGAAAGGATTAATCAATGTTTAAAGAATTAGAAGAAATAAACTCACGTCCTGCATCTTTTCAGTTCTATACAGCAAAGGAGTTATGGACCGATGAACATACATCAAAGAAGATGCTTGAGTGTCATTTAAATGAATCCCTTGATCTGTCATCTCGAAACAAAGATTTCATTGACCGTTCTTTAAAATGGATAGTTTCTCATTTTGGAATAGGCGTGAATACAGTTATTGCTGATTTTGGATGCGGACCGGGTCTGTATACAACTCAGTTTGCAGAAAAAAATGCCGATGTTACAGGTATAGATTTTTCTGAAAGATCAATACGGTATGCAAAAGAAACGGCAGCGCGGAAGGGATTGAACATTGACTATGTGTGTCAGAATTATCTTGAATTTGAGACAGAAAAGAAGTTTGACCTGATCACGATGATCATGTGTGACTTTTGCGCTCTGAGCCCGACGCAAAGAAAAAAAATGTTTGCTGGGTTTTACAGGCTTCTGAATGTCGGCGGTTCGGTTCTGCTTGATGTGTACTCACTGAACGCTTTTGATCAGAGAGAAGAGACTTCAACCTACGAATACATGCAACTCAACAGTTTTTGGTCAGCTGAAAATTATTACGGTTTTCTGAATACATTCAAATATGACGAAGAAAAAGTCATCCTTGATAAATACACGATAATCGAAGAGGCACGAACACAGACAGTATACAACTGGCTGCAGTATTTCAGTCCGGAATCTCTCAGGAAAGAATTTGAGGAAAACGGTTTTAAAATTGAAGAATATTATTCTGATGTTGTCGGTACAATCTTCAGCCCGGAATCTGGGGAATTTGCAATCGTTGCAAAGAAATCTTAGAAATATGAAAGATAAAACTTATCTCTATTTTTGCTTATATGTTATTTTATACTTAAAAGTTTCAGGCTCGAGCCAGTCAAGAGTCTTTTTACCAACTTGAGCAAAGGGATACATAAGATAATTTACAGGCGGGCCAGATCGGGGAGGATTTAAGATAAGGTCCCTCCCTTCACCAAGTTTGATACGATAAGGGTCAATACCGCCCCAAAAGTATTTTCGATATTCGGTTGTCTTGGCGTCCGAAAGGGTAAAGTTTTGCTTGAGCATCATTTTTCGGACATCTGCAGGATCAACAGGAACCCATCCATAGCCTGGCAAATAAAATTCAGCCCAACAGTGTTGCCACTTGCTGATGTCTTCCACGGCTTTTTTCCCTTGGCGAATACCGAATACTTCTCTGGACGGAACTCCGGCAGCCCGAGCTAATGCAACATAAATGGAACTTATATCTGCACATTTACCACCCGGTTCTTTCAAAAGCTTATACACATCTCCAATTCCGCAACCACGGGTTTCCGGGTTACGATATGTATTCTCGCAGGTCCAGTCATATATGGCTTTGGCCTTACCCAGCACGGTGGTTTGTCCTGCTGCAATTTTTTCAGCAAGTTTTTTTACCTCGCCATCAATGGGGCCAAGGCGTGTAGGGGCAAGATATAAAGCATAATCGGCGGGATCCCAAGCGGTTTCTTTTTCAGGAAAAGGGCGAGAAACAATTCCTTGCCTTTTGACGTCAAATGAAAATGTTAATGTTCGGTTTTTGATTCCAGAATCCCAGCGAGCATATAACATTGGAGTTTGAAACGTGCTGTCTGTGTAAACTCCAGATGATGAATAATTTCCTTCTACGTGAATATTGGTTATTGTTTGATTTTTATTAGTTATTGGATATGGTATCCATAACCGTGCTTCTTTGTCATGGTCATGGGCTGACAAATCGAACTCCATTATAATTTTCCCTGAAGCTGTCTTAGCCCATACATTAGAGGGTAAAATCAGAAAAGTAATTACAGCAATTAAATAAAGATATTTGCTCATAGTTATGTCTCCGACATGGGTTTATTTAAATGAGACATAATTATGCTCTTGATATGAAAAGGTCAAATAGTTAATATCGATAATAAAAGTGAAATTAATAGAATGTTTCTATAAGGTTAAAAAAGGCACAACAATACGCTTAACTCAGACGGCTAATACTGGTCGATTTCTAACATTAACGCGATCTGGCCAAAGGCATCGACCCTGTTGCCAAATTAAAGAAAGCCGCACGGATGCTTGATTGTGACCTCGATCATTTAAGACGGGTGCCGAGAATAACAAAAGCGGATAGAGATGATCGCGATATATTGGTGTTATTTGTTTGGAAAACCGGTGTGTTGACAAATGATAAGATCGGCCGTTTATTCGGCATGACGTATTCCTCGGTCAGCCATATCGTAAGGTCGATAAGACTGAGAATGGAGCAGAACCATAGTTTAAAAGAAAGATTCGATCATGTTTATTCTCTATTCAAGATTTGATACCATTTGCCTAACAGGGTAAAAAAAGGCCATTTATGGATGGACAATAGGGGCAGGGATCGGGAATCAACCGGACCTGCTCAATGCGCGGATGAGAGGGCCAAATGAGAGTGCTGAGCGTTTTTTGGATACTGATTGCCGGTACCACGGTGTTTGCCGGCAATATAGAAACAATCATTGCGCCGCCGGCGGGGATGCCTCAAAGCGGTCAGAAGGCGGAATTTTCTGTTTACGTTCACAACACCGGGGATGATACTGTTTCAGTGCAGCTTCCAAACCGACTGACCTGCCGCGTTGAGTCGGACGGCCGAACCGTAGAGGCGATTGCAGACGCAGCCCATCCATTTCAGGAGGTGCCGGCTGCTTTGGGGAAAAACGGATTTGTAAAAGGGCGTTATGCGTTTACCGTCCCCACAGGTATCGAGGGGCCGGTACGCATGTCGGTCAGCGAGTTTGACGCGGTCGGGGTGATGTTTGTGGTTGCCGCTGCCGCACAGCCAAAAACACAAGTCCCCGATACCGGCGGCTCCGAATCGCCGGAAGCTTATGCCACACTCGATTCGCTGTTCACTCTGTACCAACCTTATCTGGCCAACCTGACCGCCTATGAGCCGATGTACTTTCTGGTCGGAACCGATCCCAGAAAAAGCAAGTTTCAGATCAGCTTCAAGTACCGACCTATGAACACTGAAGCGCCGCTGGCGAAAGGCTTGCATTTCGGATACACCCAGACGTCGTTTTGGGATTTGAAGTCGAACTCCGCACCATTTAAAGATACCAGCTACAAGCCGGAACTGTTTTTCTTGTCACCCAACATAAACAGTCGCCCTTCTTGGATTAAAGGCTTTTTCATTCAGACCGGCTTCCAGCATGAATCCAACGGGCGTGACGGTGAATTTTCACGCAGCACGAATTTCCTTTACGCCAAACCGGTTTTCATTTTTTACGACCCCAAACTCGGCTACGGGCTGCAGGTCGCGCCTAAGATGTGGGCATACATCAACAACGACGAGGAAACCAACCCAGATCTTGATGACTACAGAGGCTACTTCGAGCTGGAAATCAAGTTGGGGACCCCGGACAGTTTCGTGCTGGGATCTTTTTTTCGATGGGCGGATGAAGGGGCGTCGGTGCAACTGGACCTAACCTACCCGATTCACCGGTTTCCGTTCAGCAATTTCGATTTTTACTTACAGGCCCAGTATACAAACGCTTTGGCGGAGAGTTTGCTCAATTACCAGGAGCGTACCGAGGCTGTGCGCCTGGGCTTTTCCATTGTCCGCTGACGAGGGATATGAAAAAAAAATGATTGAAAGATTGAAGCTCCCTGCAGCAATCTGCAGGGTACTTCAATTGTTTAGAGATTAACTGCGCGAAGCGCTTAATTCAATACTTGCAAGCCGGCAAGAGAGATGAAATCATGGAAGCAGTTGTTAAATTTATTGGCCACATAGAAACTCCATACAAATATATTGATGAATGTCCCAGGAATATTGAATCAAACGGCCCTCTTTGTAGTTTGGTTGTCAAGGAAGAATTACTTGACGGCTTATTGGGGCTTAGTGCAGGGCAGGAAATATTGATTCTTTATTGGTTTGAAAATGTAGACCGCAAAAGACTGCAGCAAAACTCACGAAAAACGGCCGAATTTTCTGGAGTCTTTGCGCTACGAACACCCAACCGGCCAAATCCAATAGGGGCTGCTGTTGTAAAAATTGAGAAAATTGAGAACAAAATTATATATGTGAAAGGTCTTGACTGTCTTAATGGAACGCCTTTACTAGATATAAAGCCGGAGAATGGGGGTCGGGCCACAGGAACATTTTGATATAACGATCAAAACCTTTTAAAAATGCGTCAAATAAGGCTGAAAACACCTATTTTTGGAGCGTTATTTCATAAATATCAACAAGTTCTCGTGGCCCGACCCTATTTGTTGCATGAAGAAGCCGAGGCGCGAACCGTTAAAATCTTTGCAGGCACTATAGTTTTACGCCCGCTGGTTACCCGCGCCGTTATGTTCCAATAAATAAAAGCATGTCTGATAAAAGCATTTTAAAATGTCCAAACTGTCATAAGGAATTAAAATGGTTACCAAAAGGTAAGCATATGTGCAGTTGTGGAGAAATTATAATCACGACTGGAGAAGATCTTAAAGAATTTGCATTATCTGAAATTAAAATTCCTTTTAAAGTCCAAATGCCAAGTGGATTTGAAATACAATTAGCCTTGGCAATTATTTTAGTTTTAGCATTATTCGTTTTAAGCGTGCTTTATCAAGAAAAATGGCTTCAATATGAAGCGGATTTCATGTTCAGAACTTTTAGTATTGATCCAGCAAACTATAAACAAGTTATTGCCCCATACGTTGCAGCAGCTTTTTTGGTCGTGTGGTTCGTTTTTAAATTTCTAAAAAAGATTAAAAAATAAGATTAAAAACATAACAAAGCGAGTGAACCAGACGGGAAGAAACTCTGCGGTTTTCGTTAAAATTTGTGGTTCACGGTAAGTTTTTAGTCCCGCTGGTTACTCGCAGGGTTAACATCTTAACAGGAGGTGTTACCATGACAGAAGTGTTAAGAACCTCGGAGGAACGGTTCCTCGATCTTCCGAATTTTCCTTACAACCCAGTTTACATAGATGATTTGAAAAGCTTTGAAGGCTTGCGGATGCACTACGTGGATGAAGGCTCTCAAAATGCTGACCACACTTTTCTGTGTCTACACGGCGAACCAACGTGGAGTTACCTTTACCGGAGGATGATACCAATTTTCACGGCTGCGGGTAATCGGGTAGTGGCTCCGGATTTTTTCGGTTTCGGGCGTTCGGACAAGCCGGTGAACGAAGCAGTGTATACTTTTGACTTTCATCGTAATGCGCTAATTGCCTTTATTGAATATTTAGATCTCAAGAACATCACCCTTGTTTGCCAGGACTGGGGCGGAATTCTTGGGCTCACTCTGCCCATGAATATGACGGACCGTTTTTCCCGCCTGCTGGTCATGAACACAACTCTCGGCACCGGAGACGTTCAACTTTCCAAAGGGTTTTTAGATTGGCGCGCTTGGGCTGGGAAGAATCCTGATATGGTTGCCGGGAGATTGCTGAAACTAACGTGTCCGCATCTGTCGGAGGAAGAATGTGCTGCTTATGACGCCCCATTCCCCGATATCAACTATAAGGCCGGCGTGCGCCGCTTCCCTGAAATGGTTCCTGATCGGCCTGACGCACCCGGGGCGGAGTTGTCACGCGGAGCACGCGAGTGGCTGCGCAGCAAATGGACGGGGCCGGTATTCATGGCCATCGGGATGAAAGACCCGGTGCTTGGCCCACCGGTGATGCAGGCCCTTCGCAATGACATACGGAGTTGTCCCGAACCATATGAACATTCTGAAGCCGGACATTATGTACAGGAATGGGGTAAAGAAATCGCAAGAAAAGCTCTGTCGGCTTTTGGCGGATAAAGGGCCTCCCATTTTTCAAACTCTCTTTTAAAAGTTAAAATAATTCAATCGGGAATTAAGTTTTATCCCTATAAAGCTGCCCAATAAAACAATTAGACTTCCGCAATTCTATCAAGATAAGGGGATAACCAATGAGGACATATGTAGTTTCCGTTTTGATTCTATTGTTTCCGCTCATGGGGGCCTACGCGGGAGAAGCTGATGTTATTGCCGTCG
The DNA here is from genome assembly GCA_014383215.1 of Candidatus Desulfatibia vada. Classification (GTDB taxonomy): domain Bacteria; phylum Desulfobacterota; class Desulfobacteria; order Desulfobacterales; family UBA11574; genus Desulfatibia_A; species Desulfatibia_A vada. The sequence continues at coordinate 9,392 of JACNIG010000055.1, forward strand.
AGGGTATGAAGCTTGGCGATAGCACATACAAATTTGACGTCACAGTGTCTCACAACGATGAGGGCTGGAATCACTATGTCAACAAATGGGATGTCGTGGATTCGGACGGCACTGTTTTTGGTACACGGACTCTATATCATCCTCATGTCGATGAGCAACCCTTTACGCGCAGTCTGTCAGGAGTGAAGATACCCAAAGGAATCAGTAGAGTAACAGTTCGTGCCCACGATTCAGTACATGAATATGGCGGCAAAGTCGTTACGATTGTTCTTCCTCGATAGAACGAGGGAGCGATTCTAGCTTTGGTGACCTGAGTGAATTCCGGGTCCCCTTAAATTATAAGTGTCTATGTTATGAGAATGGGATAAATGGGGGTCGAGCCACAGAAACATCTTGATATAATAGATAAAACGTTTATAAAATGCGTCAAATAAGGCTGTGAATTCAAATCATAAGTGCAACACCCTTGGAGGTGAAGGAATGAGTTAACTGCGGTATACTCTGTGTTCCTTAAACCGCCAAGAGAAAGGAGCACTTATGCGAGCATACACGCAGTTAACTCGAGGTAAACGATATCAGATTCGCGCATTATTGAAAGCTGGTTTTTCACAAACTGAGATGGCCCTCTACTTAAAAGTGCACAAATCAACGATCAACCGCGGGGAATGCGGGACATAAATAAGTAAACAACTATCTTTTAAGCATGATTTAATTACTTATTTATGGATGTCCCGGAAGCCCCACCGACTATTGCCGGCAATGAAATGAAATAAACTTAT
>JACNIG010000198.1 GCA_014383215.1 Candidatus Desulfatibia vada
GTTGTTCCACTTCTTCCGGACTTGCGCCGGGCATCCGGACAAAAACGTCGATCATCGGGACAATGATCTGGGGCTCTTCTTCCCTGGGGAGGGCATAGAGGGCTGCCATACCCAAAAGAATAGAGGCAATAATAGTGATGGGCGTTAGCTTGGAATCGATAAAAAACCGGGCGATTTTCCCTGCCGGACCCATCTTGGGATTGTTGATTGTTGAATTATTATTGACCATTGAATGATCCTTGGGATTGTTAATTGACTACCGAATTACTACTGAGTAACCACCCGATCGCCATCCGATAGTTTTGGCGGCGGCTCTTCGACGTAACGATCTCCCTCCTTCATCCCGGAAAGGACTTCAACAGAATTCCCCCTGGTCTTGCCGAGACGGATGAGACGAAAGTGGGCTATATGGTCCGAATCCACCAGGTAAATCCCGGTAAGTTGCCCCCGGGAAATTACGGCTTGGCGCTCTATCATGAGCTTTCTTATCTCGCCTGTGGGAATTTGGACCCGTGCAAACATGCCTGACATGACCGACTTATCAATGGGCAGGTTAATTTTTACGATAAAAGAGCGACTCTTCGCATCGCCGCTTGGTACGATCGTACAAACAGTCCCCTCCAAGGGCCCGCTTTTCAAGGCCGGTACAGTCACAAATACCTTCTGCCCGGGCTTGACAAATCCAATGTATGTCTCCGGAAGTATCATATCTACACAGAAACCGCGGGTGGTCTCTAAAGTCAACAGAGGAGTGCCCGGTGTAGCAAGATCCCCCTTATCAACCAGTTTCCCCGCGATAATCCCATCATGTGGCGCAATAATTACCGCGTCTTTCTTGGTGATGCGCATTGCATCCAAGGTCGCTTCAGCCTGTTTGACCCGTTCAGTGGCCGCAGCTACCAGGGCATCCCCCTTTGCAAGATCAGCCTCTGCCTTACGATACCGGACCGCAACTTCATCGAATGCCTGCAAACTCACCATTTTTTTCTCTTTAAGCTGCAAATATCTTTCGTAAGTAGCATGGGCAAAGGTTTTTTCAGCACGCACCGCGTCACGGGCAGACAGGGTTGAGGCATGTACTTTTTTGGCTGTTGAAAGCCCTGCTTCGGCCTTTCGGACGTCTGCCTTTACCTGGCGTTGATCAATGATCAGGAGGACGTCTCCCTTTTTCACCCGGTCTCCTTCGCGGACCCGGATGGCCTCAATGGTGCCGAGGAATTTGCTGGCCAGGTTACTGCTGATGCCGGCACGTACCGTCCCAACGGCGTCATAGAATATTGGCTGATCCGTCATGTGCGCTGTTGCCACAGATACCCCCGTTATTGTCTGGGGCGGTTGCTCGGTGGTTCCCGGCTCGATTTTCTCGCTGCACGCAAGTGGAAAAAACGATAACAAAAAGGAAAGGAGATAGGGGAGCGTCTGCTTCATAATGTTTTCCTTTTTTGATTCCATTCTTAAACCTCCAGCCCCTCTTGTTATCCGGTAGTCCATTTTCATTCCTTTCTTCATATATTTCAGAAACCCTTTCCACGAAGGGACTTTACCGGTCCTGTTGCCACAACGTAGAGTGCCCTGGATTCACTGTTCAGCTTCAGCAGTTCTGACGCCTACCTGTCGTAAAAAGCGCCTATACCGCAGCACCTTAAACCGATCGAATCCCGCCAGGCGGGACACAAATATTCAGTTTTCAATATTCAATAGTCAATTTTAAGATGACCCCAATTGCTCCAATTTCTCTTATATTTTCTACTTATATTCCCTGAACCCATCAACCAATTGCCTGAATGAGACAGGCTTGTATTTCTCAAAGCTCTCTTCGTCGACGTAAACAAGGTCATACGTCACATCCGATTGGACCCGGTTGATGTCTTCGCACCATTGCCGCAGCCGTTCCATTTTGAGCGGCACATCCAGGTCTTCCTGCCCCTTGGTCTCGACAATGACAATTCTCTTGTTTGACCGCTTGACGAGGAAATCCGGGTAGTAGTTGGAGATGTCGCCGTCCGCGTTCACGTAGTCTAACTTGAAATGCACCGCCAGATAATTTTTGGCGTAGGAAACCACATCGTCGCACTCTTCCAGAAAGCCGGCGAACAGCAGTTCAAAACGGCTGTCTCCAATAATGCGGTTAAAGACACTCTTTTTGGGGACGAGGTAGCCCTGATCTTTGGCTACAAAGGGCCGCGTCTGCCGCAGCTTGATGGTGTCACGGATTTCGGCATCGCCTTTGTCCTGCACGGTTAGAGCGTTGATCGCCTTCTTGAACGTTTCGAACAGTGTTTTGGTGGCGACCAGTTCCGACAGGTTGCGTAAAGCGTTCGGGCTTTCCAGGTCTACCGGCCGATCAAACAATTCCTCTTGGACAAACGCCTTGACCTTGCCATACAGCACATCGTAGCCGCTGACCAGCCGCAAGTCCTTCATGATGGTCTGCGCGAAGTAGCCGATCACGCTACGGTAATCCGCAATACCCGCAGTGTCGAGAATGGTGGTATGCGTCACCTCGCCTGTGGTAATATCCTTGAAGACGATCTCCCGTTGTTCTTCCTCGCTAAACTTCAAGTACAATACACGTTGATGCCCCAGCGCGCCCACATTTAGATCGCTCAGGTTCTTGTATTCCCGGTAAACGCGGGGGGTCAGCACCGGGATTTCAATATCCAACGCGTCAATGTCTTTCTTCTCGTTCTCCCTGTCCACCTCCACCACCAGCGGCGTTTTAGCCTGCGTGCCTTCCCCCATCGGTTTGCGCTCCAGCACCACGCCTTCGGCTTGGATGGATTCCACAAAATCCATAAAGGCATTGGTGCCGACCACGCTGACATATTCTTCCACGCCTCCGGGATACATTTTACGCAAGCCCCGCCCCAGGGTCTGTTCAGGCAGGATGTTGCTCCTGGCAGAATAGGCGCGAAGGCCCACAATAGTGGTGACGTTGCGCACGTCCCAGCCTTCTTTAAGCACCATCACGGAAATGATGGCCTTGTAGTGGCTGTCCACCCCGTCAATCGTGTTGGCTTGCTCACGCAGCTGATCCAGCTTTTCTTTGCTCTTGCCTGACGTTGATTCGGAAATCTCACCGTTTTTCTTGGTGTGAATGACCAGCACTGCGTCTTTCAGATCGGCATAGTTGCCTTCGAGGTATTCCGCTACGTCGTCGCAGTTCCGGGTGTCATCGGTCATCACGAACAGGATGGCTTTTTTGCCCATCTTCTCGTGTTCGGCATACGCTTTGCGCCACTCGATCACGCCTAAGTGAATATAGTCGGCGTATTTCTCGGTGTATTTAGCGCTCTGGCGCTCCATTAGTTTGGCTCGGCTAACGGCGTCGGGAAGAACGGGATGCTTGACCACATTTTGCGAGATAGCTTCCACCAGCGGGTAATCGGCCACGGTCTGCACAAAAATCGCGCCGTTGTTGTGTTTAGGTGTGGCAGTCGTGTCCACTTGCAGGGAGAGGGCTGCCCCTTTTTGCTTCAGGCGGTTGTGGATGTCTTCGATCGATTTAAACCAGGCCATACGAGGGTCGTGAATATGGTGAGCTTCGTCATTGAGGACCATTAGTTCGTCAATGTCGCGCACGATCATGCCCAGGTCCACTTTAGAATCGGTAGTCGCGCCGCTGGGCCGTTTGCCCAGGAAATAGTCCATCGTGTCTTCATCATCGGGCGAAGCGGGAATGTCATTGCCAGCATAGACACGGTGGATGTTTGTCAAAAAGATGTTGCCGGTTGGGCGGGTGATGCGCACCTCGTCCTGCCGGTGCAGGGTCAGTTGAAAATCATCGCGCCAGTTGCGCCCGTCCACGCCGTTGTCCGGGAGGACTGGGTCTTCAAAGAAGATGCGCAGGCCCTGGAAATCCTTGTAGATGCGGTCCAGCACAATGATGTTGGGGGCGATCACCAGAAAGTTGCGCGAAAGCGTAGACTCCGGCTCGTACAGTTTGTGGTAAAAGCTCCAGGCCAGCGTCAGGCTCAGCACCTTGGTCTTGCCCGTGCCGGTCGCCATTTTCACCACAAAGCGCCGCCAGGTCTCGTCAAACATGCCGGCGGAAACCGCACCGGAACCGTCAAAACGCATCAGGTCATATTTATCCTGCACACCCACCACATCATACAGATAGATGATCGTCTCCAGTGCCTCGCGTTGCGCAAAGTAATACTGGAATTCAGCCATTGTGCCATCGACCTGTGGCAGCAGGTGCGGGGTGTTGAACCACCAGTTGAGCAGGCTCTTGCTGGTCTCGGTCGCCCCCACGTAGCCGCTGTTCCGCCATTCCTTAACTTTCTTACGCAGTTGTGAAACTAAGGGCGGCATCAGCTTTTCAGAGCTTGACTCCCGCAAGGCTTCATTCGCCGGAAACCAGCGGATGTCCGGATCGAGGATGGAATGCGGCGAATCGGGGAAGTTCCTGTGTAGCGCCATTATTCCCCTCCTTCCAGCTTTCTGATGCCATGGTCATCTATAAGAAGCTTCATCTGCTGAATGGCAATGGTGTTCAGCTTTATCAGCCGGTCTCTCTGGGCCAAGCCTTCATTAATAAAAAGGGCGTTGAGGTTTTCCAGATTGGAGAGACAGACCAGTTGGGAGACATTGGCATAATCTCTAATATTACCTTTCTTGTCACGGTTGTTCTCGCGCCATTCCTTTGCGGTCAGTCCAAAGAGTGCCATGTTCAGCACATCCGCCTCTGTGGCATAAACCAGGTTCACCTGTTTTGGTGTGAGTTCCGCCGGCACAAGGTTCTCCTTGATTGCGTCGGTATGGATGCGGTAATTGATTTTTGCCAGATTTCTTTTGATATCCCAGCCGAGTTGCTTGAATTCCTCTTCTTTGAGCCGTTGAAATTCCTTGATAAGATATATTTTAAATTGAGGGGATATCCATGATGCAAACTCAAAGGCAATATCTTTGTGCGCAAAAGTGCCACCATAACGGCCTGCTTTAGCGATAATCCCTACTGACTTTGTTTTTGTAACCCATTGTTTTACAGAAAGAACAAATCGATTCAATCCGGCCTGATTTTTAATTCCCTCGAATTCGGGGGAATTAAAAATCGGATTATAGATTTCTTCCCAGATGCCCAAAAATTCGATGGTATTCTTATTTCGTAACCATTTTTCGATCAGCGCAGAGCCATTCTCCATATTGCGTACCATATCCGTTAAGGAAATATAATCTCGCTCCTTACCTACAAGAATGGTGATTTCAGTGCCTTGAACTTCTATTTTCTTGCTTTTTTTAGCCATTTTATCCGCCTTTAATTGTGGCAAATTCGCCATAATTGAAATTCCGGGATATCTAATCCTTCAGTATCAATGCGTGTCTATTGACGTCTATCAGCGGTTCCTTTAAACTGCGATCTCAACAATGGTCATGGTGTCGTTGCCGAAGATGTCCACCACCTTGACGGCCAGTTTACGTCGCCCCGGCGGGCATTCCTTAAAGACACTAATCAGTTCAATTGACCGATCTTTTTTGGTGCGGAAGGATTGCCACTCGTTCTCGAAGATATAATCCCCGGTCCAGACCTCTTCCCATTCGCCGTTGTCGGGGTTCTGCACGCGAACGATTTCCCGCTTGCTCTCAAAGTTGAAATCCACGGCCCAGTAATCAATCCAGTCAGTCCATTTTTTCGTGAGCACCTCGCGGCTGAGGATACCGTCCTTGTCCTTGGTTACTTTTACGATCTGCCCCTTTTCTGCCACGATTTTACTCTTCTTCTTTTTGAGGGACACCTCGGCGTTGGCAATGGAATCCTGCGAATAAAAGACCGAAAAGTCGGTCAGTTCCACCGCCACCCTGTTCTTCTTGATATGCGGTTTGACCTCGATGGCTGCAACGTCATGAAAAACCACCTGGTTTTTGTCCACGGCCCGCTTGTCGAACACCTCTGCGGGAATGTATTTGGGGGCGATGTCAATGCCTTTGGCGCGGGCTTCGTCCAGCACGTTGGGGAACAGCCCCATCTCGAACTCAAACCCCAGGATATCCACGCGGGTGATGTGCTTTTTCCGGCATTCCAGAATAACTTCTTCCACAAACAGGCGCGTCACCGGCAGGTTCACCGGCCCTACCGCCACTAACCGCCCGGCCTTTTTACCGTGGAAGGCGGCAAACCCGTCGGTCTTTTCAGCGTGGTAGGCGCGTAGGATCAGGTCAAGGAAAGCGGCTTCCTTTTCTTCCAACTGCTTTTGCTGTTCCGCTTCGCGCAGGTTCGGGTTGACACCGATGTAATGCTGGCGCTCGTACTTCCCCAGGTTTAGGATTTCAAAGGCGCGGTAGTCCCCGCCCTCAGCCTTCAATTGACGTTGTACACCGATCATCCGTTTGCGGGTGGTGTGGATGGCGAACTTGCCCAGGTCGCTCACTATCCACTTCCGCCCGAGCTTCTCGGATACTGCGGCGGCGGTACCGGAGCCACAGAAGAAATCGGCCATAAGGTCGCCTTCGTTGGATGACGCTTTGATTATACGTTCAAGCAGAGATTCGGGTTTTTGCGTGGGGTAATCAACCCTCTCCAGTGACTGAGAGTTTATAGGTGCAATATCTTCCCAAATATCTTCAATAGGGTTTCCATGAGACTCGTCAAGGTAACGTTTTACCCTGGGCATACCACTGCTTGAGATAACAATCCTCCCTTCGGTCATGCCTTGATCAATGCGCTCTTGAGTCCAAATCCAGTGCTTTCCTGGAGACGGTTCAAGAACTCGGTCCCCAAAATTACGGGGCTCACCAGCCCCAGATTGTGCAAAATTGTCCAGCATATACCGCCGCCCGGTATGGGGCTCAACATTAGAGTAGTGTTGCTCAACGCGTTTACCAGACAAAGGGGTGAAGAGCTTATTGAATATGGGCGAGTCGCCCTTCGCATAGAAAAACAGGGTGTCAGAGACATTCCCAAATGAATTAGCTTGCCCCTTAGAGGAACGGATTTTTTGCCAAGTGATAGTATTTCGATACATGTTAGATGCAAACACTTCATCCAAGAGCAGCCGTACATAGCTATTCACTCGCCAATCACAGTGTACATAAATACTCCCATCCTCGGCCAGCAGGTCACGCATAAGGACGAGCCGTTCGTAGATCATAGCAATGAAGGAATCCGCGCCCTTGCCCCAGGTGTCGCGGTAGGCGATCTCTTCCAGGATGTTGGGTTTCTTGGTGAAGGTGTCGTCGCCGACCTCAATGTCCATTGAAAAATCCGCGCCCACATCAAAGGGCGGGTCAATGTAGATCAGCTTGAGGCCGCCCTGATTTTCAATCTCATCCCTCAGTGGCCCGTTTTTCAGTGACGAGAGAATCAGCTTGTTGTCGCCCCAGATGAGCTTGTTGGTCCAACCCTTGAGCTGCCGGCCTCGGGCGTCAAAAAGATCCAGTTGCGGAGATGTATCTTCCGGCTTTTCCGCACGAGGCTCGTCCACCTGCTCGATCACCTGAAAGGGCAGGACGATATTGCAGACCTCGTTCGTCTTGCCGTTCCAGACCAGTTCCACCTCCCGCTTCTCCTCGAACAGCAGAAAACGATATTTCTCCGGCAACGGCTTGTCGGCTTCGATATAGCGTACGATCTCTTGTTGTTCCTGTTCAGTCAGTCGTGGCATAAATATCCTCTCTTATTTACAGACTTACAACCCAAGGCAAGCGGCGGGACGGGATGGAAAATATAACGGGCTGTTCAGGGGCCGCGCAGAATGTGCGGTCCCTTGCAGCAGATGGTTATAACAGATCAATTAGAGGGTCTTTGATTGATTTACCTTTAACTACTAAGCTGGGCCACAAAATACAAAACCCCGTTCTCCACCTGTTCAGAGTAACGGGGTTTCTGGGTGACCGTGGACCATTTCAAATCCTCTTTTCCCTCTCGGGGGCTGAAAAGAGAAGATCTCTTTACCAATAGTGCCGGGGTTTTGAATGCGCTCGGAAATATTGCCTATTTTTTACACAGACATTTTCCAGAAGTCAACTGAAATGACAGTTGTCAGTGATCAGGGGTCAGTCGTCAGTGGGCAGAAACTACAAACGGGAGGCCCCATTGTCTCCACTGTCCGGGCGCGGCCAACCCTTATCTCTTTTTTCCAATAATCAGCGAACGGCGAACGACCCCAAGGGTCCGGTTTTTCTGCATCCGGGTCACCATCTTTGGCTGAAATCGTTGGATGGACAGGGGAGTGTCGATGATATGGGTGATTTTCCAACCGGCACGCAGTCTTTGGTAAGGGTATATCACAGGTAGATAGGTGAGCATGAAAGGCATCGAGTGAGAAAAGGTCATCGAAAGTAGCGCATTTCGGCCTTGGCCATACCACACATCTTGAGGGTTCTAATCCTGTCTTACCGTGAGTCGATATTGGGTCATTGACTGGTACGGTTCTCTGGTCCCAACCGTCGGGAAGTTTTGCAGACTCAATGGATATTCCATGGACATAAAAACCATGTGTTTTATGGAACAAGGACAATCCACCTAAAGTACCATCGATATCATCAACGGTTTCCGGTCTATTCTTTGGCTGAACATCAACTTCGATTGATGCGCGAAGACTTTCCGGAGCGTTTGGAAATTCTCCCAGAATCGCTTGAGAGCCGAATATCCATAACTCGGTGTCTTTTGAGACATCACAGGCTGCCCGGATTGCGTGTTCAAGTTGATCACGTGTCATTTTTGTCCTCCAGGTCATCGACCAGTTGAGCCCGTTCATCGGAGTCTAAAATGGCAAAAAAGGGGTTACTCTGGCGTAAGCGGTTGGCCCGTTCGCTGGATGAGGTGAAAAACCGGGACAGACGTTGAATAGAATACATATCGAGGATGTTACGCCACTCAATTAAATCTCTGGTAGCCGTTCCTTGATCTTCCTTTAACAAACGATCGATATGTTCTTTTGCGCGCCGTAAGAGAGATGTATCCTGTTCGATCGCTTTGGCCAACTTAGAAGATAGTACGTGCAACCGTTGATCCTTTTCCCTGTGTGTCAACGGTTTCTTTATCCGGTGCCGTTCAGAGCTGTCCAGTGAAGGCATGACTCCGTAAAGAGCGGTAAAGTCACCAAACTTCAGCTCGGAAATATCCGCTTTTGTATAGCCTTCGAGTTCAATCGTAAGATCGAAGTCATTTTCCATCTGATTGAGTTTTGTTCGCAATTGGCGAACACAATTCGTCAGATGGCGGGTTTCATGCAATAACCCTAATGTAAGGGGCTCGCCGATTTCCTTCGGGAACCCTTGAATCCATGCTGCGTGTGGATGCGGTGTAAGGTTTTTGATTTTCTTTTTGATCGCGATGACCAGTTGTTCATATCGCTCCTTTTCCGCCTGAAACAATTCTAATATGATTTGCATGAGCCTATCCGAACAACGAATTTCATATTGGTGGTTGCGACCGCCTCCCACACGGGAGATGAAACCCGACCTAAAGAGTCTTCCCAGTGCTTTTTGAGCTCCAGGTACAGTCAGCCCGGCACGTTTGGCAACATCCGAAGCGGTAAGAGGGCCATCAACCTCATTTGCCATGACTCTGAGCAGTCTCACATGGGCTCGGGTACCGAGGAGTTCATTCAATGGGTTGCGTAACGTATCCTGTTTAGAAACAATTGGACGCATAGTAAATTCTCCACCTTTCCAGTATTTACCCGCACAGACAATACAACTATAGTTCTAATTTGTCAACTATTGTTTTTAATTTAAAACTATAGTTTGGTCAGTAATGGGAATATTATTGTCAAATTGCAACTGATCGGGTTTTTTTGGCTCAACCCATTTCATTTAGACATAGACTCATCAGATGACGAATGCCTGCCTGAAGCAGGATGTGATATGAGAAACGCTGGTAGAATAGTAGGAAATTCAACCGACCAAACGGCATCCATTCTCATGTGCAATGGCCTGGCCTCATTCTGCCGAAAATCCCACGCCTTGCGGGATGTGGCTAAAGGGATGCTGGTAAAAAAGGAATTCCGGGCGATACCTGTCAAAGTCTTCCACAATACCCTTACTCCTTTCTGACAACAGGCTCACGCCCCCATCCGTTGATGGAATAACGACCGATTTTTCCGATAAAAGGGAGGGCTAACATCCACGGGAGCGTCAGGCGTTTAGGGTCAC
>JACNIG010000212.1 GCA_014383215.1 Candidatus Desulfatibia vada
AGTGTTTTTGTTTGACACTATTTGGCGCCCATTGTATTTATACCCTAATCGAGCGAAACGCTCGATGTCAGTCGTTCGTTGTCCGTTGTCCGTAGCTAATTTAGAGGGATTAAAGTCTTGATTTATAAATCTTCAGCCAAAGTTTTATCATAAATCCGGATAAACCGAGTTAGATTTGCAACTGACAACGGACAACAAACAACTGACTAATTGAGTTTTAACTGACTTTCTGCATGCCTTGTCTTTACTTCTAATGGAAATATCATGAAGCTGCGTATCGATCCATTAATCAAATTTTTTATAACTTTCTGTCTGGTACTGTTTCCTTCAGGCAGTCAAGTGAAAGCCGAGGTTATCCGTATGCCGGTGTATGCCGGCTCCTGGTATCCTGGAGAACGATCTGAGCTGGCCCAAATGATTGACCGCTTGACCCGCCAGGTAAAAACCGGCCAGGTTCAAAAGCCTCCGAATACATCCCTTAAGGCCCTGATTATGCCCCATGCAGGTTACCAATATTCCGGACAAACCGCAGCATATGCTTCGCTGGTATTGAAGAAAAACCAATTTGACAAGGTCGCCGTAATGGCCCCGGACCACAAGATCGGATTTGCAGGCTGTGCCGTCAGCGATGTGGTGGCGTATGAAACCCCCCTGGGGCTGATCAAAATGCATGACGATGCAGCCGGTTTGCGTCGCAAGTCAGACCTGTTTCAGGCTATTCCTGCGTCGGACCGTCTTGAGCACTCCCTGGAGATTGTTCTCCCTTTTCTGCAAACCTATCTTAAAAACTTCGAGCTCGTCCCTATCGTTGTAGGCCGCGGGAATATCGCCGGGATGGCGGATGCAATCGATCCGTTGCTGGATGAACGCACCCTGCTGGTGGTGAGTTCGGACCTGTCCCACTATTTACCGTATTCCCAAGCCGTCGAGCGGGATCAAGCAACCATCCAAATGATTTTAAATTTAGACATCGACAATCTGCTTGAGCGTGATAACGCCGCCTGCGGCAAAATACCGATTTTGATGGTGATGAGCATGGCCCGTCGATACGGCTGGCAACCGCTGCTGCTCCATTATTCAAACAGCGGAGACACTGCCGGAGACCACCGGCGGGTAGTCGGCTATACTGCCATCGCCTTTTACGGAGGTTCAGCTATGCAAGGCAACAACGATTCTTCCCGAAATTTGAGTCAGCATCAGGGACAAACGCTGATAAAACTTGCCCGGCAGACCATATCGCAAAAACTCGGACACATTTCTGACAAAATCGATCCTGATTCCTTAAGAGATCTGGACTTTCAGGAAAGCCGCGGCACGTTCGTAACCCTCACTATTGACGGCCAGCTGCGTGGCTGTATAGGCAGTTTAGAGACCACTGCATCAATTTTGGAAGGCGTCCGGCGCAACGCCGTCAATGCCGCTTTTCATGATCCCCGCTTTTCCAAGCTGAAGGCCAAAGAGCTCGATAAAATAGAGATCGAAGTCAGTATTCTTACCGATCCGCAGCCCCTCGAATACCGGGACGGCCAGGACCTGCTTGCCAAACTGCGCCCGCATGTGGACGGCGTCATTCTCAGCAAAGGATCGGCCAGCGCCACTTTTCTGCCTCAAGTCTGGGAACAGCTGCCCCGGCCTGAAAAGTTTCTGTCCCATCTATGCCGCAAAGCCGGCTTACCTGAAAATGAATGGGAAAAAGGTAAGCTGAAAATCTTGACCTACCAGGTTCAATATTTTGAAGAAGAAAACTGAACGCGCCGTAACGCGGGTAGTCATCGCCACGGGCATCTCCTCGGTGGTCACCCAGTTGTTGATTATCCGCGAATTCTTAGCCCAATTTCTGGGCAACGAGTTCATCATCGCCCTGATACTCTTTAACTGGCTGTTTTTAGGCGGTCTCGGCACTATTCTGGCTCGCTGGATCACTCAGCGTTTTTGGCAGCCCACCGTCAACCGGCTGGGCGGACTTTCCCTGCTGCTGGCGGGATTGCCGGCTGTACAGATTCTGGCGATTCGCGAGCTGCGCGACGTATTTTTTATCCACGGTACATCCGTGGGCTTTTATCCCACCTTAGCCTATACGTTTTTTACACTTGCGCCTTATTGTCTTGTGCTCGGCTTTGTGCTGCCCTACAGCTTGTTTGTCATCCAGACTGAAAGCCCTGATTTTCCCGGCACACGTATTTATATCACCGATAACCTGGGTGACGTTTCCGGCGGTGCTCTGTTCTCCTTTGCCCTGGTTTATATGGTCACTCCCCTGCAAGCTGCATTGCTGGCCAACTTACCGCTCCTTGCAGCAACCTATCTACTCCTGGGGTTATCTTCCCACCGTCGCATCCTGGCAATCTTGGGCGCGGGAATAACACTGGCCATAATTCTTTATTGTGTGTTTGCGGAACCGTCTTCCCTGGCACCGGCTGAAGGAAAGCTGGTTCATTATAGCGAATCCCGCTACGGCCGGATTGAAGTTCACCAGGATCAGGAGCAATCTACCTTGTTCATTGGCGGGACTCCGCTTTTTTCCAGTCAAAACCTGGTCATGGCCGAAGAAACCATCCATTACCCCCTGGCCCAAGTGCCCCAGGCCAAACAGATTCTGCTGATTTCCGCCCAGGGCGGTATGCTGACACAATTGCATAAGTACCGGCCGGATGCGGTCGATTATGCGGAACTCGACCCCCAGGTTGCCGAAGTCCAGTTCCGCTTCGGCCTGATCAAAACCATTCCGGGTCTGAACGTCATCCACCAGGACGGCCGCGCCTATCTGGCCCGGTCTGAAAAAAAATACGATGCCATTATCGTCAACTTGAGCGAACCCGACACCTTTCAAGTCAACCGGTTTTTCACCGACCGTTTTTTTGCGCTGGCCAGACGCAGGCTCGCCCCCCACGGAGTTTTGAGCTTTTCCATGCAAGGATTTGACAATTACCTGGCTGAACCTCAGCGTCAGAAACTGTCTTCTCTTTACAATACCGTAACACAGTATTTCGACCACGTTTTGCTGCTCCCCGGGCAAAAGATTATTTTTCTGTGCAGCTCCCGGCCCATTGAAACCGACATCCCGGCAAGCCTGCATCGCAAAGGGATCCGCACTGCTTACATCAGCGGCTATTTCTACGGTAACCTGACCCCGGAAAGAATTTCGCGCTTAAATGACATGTTGGACCCCGCCACACCCCAAAACCGCGATGATTTTCCAATGCTGATGCGCCTGATGTTTTCCCAGTGGTTTGCCAAATTTGCCACCTCCCCGACCGGCTTCATCCTGGCCCTTACGGTGCTGTCCGCAATCTATCTGTTGCGAATAACCCGGGAAGAATATGTTCTATTCTCAACAGGTTGCATGGTGATGGGCAGCGAAGTTCTGGTAATCTTTGCATTTCAGATCTTTTTCGGTTATATTTATCTGCAGATCGGTTTGATTGTCACGTTTTTCCTGGCAGGCCTTTTGCCGGGCGCCTGGTACGGGCAAAGACTGCGCCACCACCGAAATCGGGCTCTGATGTTGACCGACGGTCTGCTGATAGCCTTGACAATACTTTTAATCCTGGCCATAAAATACGGGGCCGATCGATTGCCGGTGGCTTTTTTTCTGGGTTTCGGCTTTACAGTTTCACTGGCCTGCGGCTTTCAATTTCCGTTGGCGTTATTTTTGCGAGGTGGTGATGCTTCGGCGGTCACGCAAACCTTTTCCGCCGATCTCATGGGCGCAGCCTGCGGCACCCTGGTTACCAATGTGGTGTTGATTCCCTATTTTGGAATTATCTGGACGGCAGTCGCCTTGATCGGCCTGAAGCTTTCCAGCCTGATTGTAATAGCGACAAGTCATGAAAAAACTTAACAGACGTCATTTTCTCTTTTGTAGCGCGGCGTACCTTGGCAGCGCCGCAACGGCTAAGGCCTTCTGGCCGCTTGCAATCACAAAGAGCGCTGTCTCCGCTACCGGAGACATCCGCGGTAAAGTGTTCAAGGGTGATGCCCCGAAAAAAATGTGGGAGTGGTCCCATGAGGGTTTTTTGTACAAAAAACTGGAAAACAACAAAGTAAGATGCGATATCTGTCCCAACCGCTGTAAGCTGTCTCCGGGCGACCGCAGTGTTTGCCGCAGCAAGGTCAACATGGACGGCATCCTGTACACGCTGACGTACGGCAACCCCTGCAGCGTAAATATCGATCCCATTGAAAAGAAACCCCTTTTTCATTTTAAACCGCGCACAAAGGCTTTTTCCATTGCCACGGCCGGCTGCAACTTTCGCTGCCTGAACTGTCAAAATTGGGAAATATCTCAGGCCAAACCCCATGAAGTCCGCCATCGCGAACTTTATCCGGCCGATGTGATCGACGCGGTGCTGCGCTATGATACCCCGTCGATTGCCTATACTTATTCCGAACCGATCACTTTCTTTGAATACATGATCGACACTGCGCGCCTGGCCCGTGAAAACGGCGTGCACAACTTGTTGATTTCAAACGGCTACATCAACCGCAAGCCGCTTTTGGAACTTTGCAAGGTGCTGGACGGCGCCAATGTCAATCTCAAATCGCTCAGCGATGACATCTACCGCAAACTAAACGGCGGCCGGCTGCAACCGGTGCTCAACACTTTTAAAACGCTGCATGAACAGGGTGTCCATTTTGAAATGACCAATCTGGTGGTTCCCGGATATGTTGATGATGAAGACATGGTCAAAAAAATGTGCCAATGGATCCTGGAAAACCTTGGTCCCAATTATCCATTGCACTTTTTGCGGTTTTTTCCCAAATACAAACTCGACCGCCTGCCGCCTACCCCGCTTTCGACCCTGATCCGCTTCCGGCAACTGGCCATGGATGAGGGCATTCGCTATGTCTATGTGGGTAATGCCTCCTATCGCGAGGGCAACAATACCTATTGTCATAATTGTAAAAAGCTGTTGATCGAGCGCCTCGGATACATCATCCCGACCTATGATCTGGACGGCGAGCGCTGCAAATATTGCCGGACCGTGATACCCGGCCGTTGGACCTAGACCGATCTGATATGTATTTCTTGCGACAGAAAAGGCACAGAGACTGCGTTATACTTTGGGCTACCATACTCCAAGGAGAAGAACAATGCGGATCGATACCGATTTAAAGCTCCTCATTTACCGTCGAACCAAAATCGTGGCAACCCTGGGTCCGAGCTCCAATGACAGCAGGACCATCGAGCGCCTCATCACGACCGGTATCAACGTTTTCAGGCTCAACATGTCACATGGTACCCACGACGAGCACAGCGATACCTATCAGCGTATTCGTACAGCAGCCCACAAACTCGAAAAACCCATAGCAGTGCTGGCGGATTTATGTGGCCCGAAAATCCGAGTTGGAACCTTTCACAATGGGCGCATTGAGCTGGTTACCGGCAATTCCGTCACGGTGACCAGCCGGGACGTCATCGGCCGCCCGGAGCTCATCCCTTCGCAGTATGAAGCACTGGCCGATGATGTTGAGGTCGGAAATCGCATACTCCTGGATGACGGCAATATCGAACTCCTCGTCCAAGGGGTTGAGGGAACCGAAATCACCTGTAAAGTAGTCAGTGGCGGCGTGCTCAGCGACCACAAGGGCATGAACCTTCCCGGAGTTAATATTTCCTCTCCGACACTAACGGAAAAAGATCGCGTTGATGCTCATTTTGCATTACAATTGGGGGTGGATTTTCTGGCGCTCTCGTTTGTCCGCCGAGGCTCAGATGTCGAGGAACTGCGCGCACTTATATCGGCAACCAACTCTCACGTCGCCATTGTTGCCAAAATTGAAAAACCGGAAGCACTCGACAATATCGATGAGATTATGAAAGCCGCTGATGCAATCATGGTGGCCCGCGGTGATCTGGGGGTAGAGCTGCCGCCGCAAGTCGTCCCCAATGCCCAAAATCAACTCATCGATCTGGCGCGAACGCACAGAAAACCTGTAATTGTGGCCACCCAAATGCTCGAATCCATGATTGATCATCCACGACCCACACGGGCTGAAGTTTCAGACGTGGCCAATGCGGTCCGCAGTGGCGCTGATGCGGTGATGCTCTCAGCCGAAACAGCTTTAGGAAAGTATCCGGTTGAAACGGTCAAGATGATGGATGATATCGCCCGACAGACCGAAGCATACCTTTGGCGCCAGGGTGCCTTCGGGTCCTTGACCCGCAATCATGAAGCCGCCAGGCCGTTTCCGATTGAAGATGCCCTCTCGGAATCAATGGCGCAATTGTCGCGCGACCTTCTCGCCCGGGCAATTATGATAATATCCATACAGGGCCGTTCCCTGGAGGTTATGAGTTCATCGAGACCGGCCGCACCCATGATCGGCATCTGTCCCGATTATAAATCCAGCTGCATTGCAAGTCTCCTGTGGGGTGTAATTCCGGTAACAGCAGACCCGGCCGAGATTGACAACCCAAATTTGCTCGCAAAACGAATTGTTAAGGAGCTCGGATTAACTGTCGAAGGTCAAACCATTCTCGTTGTACGGGGATTCAGCAGAGATGCGAAACAAAATACACCCAGTGTGACCATTGTTACGCTTTGACATAGCTGTACGATATGTAAAATGACTGGTGGAATCTTCAAGCAACTATACGCCATTGCCATGATCAATTTTATATTCGCGGCATGTGCTGCATTCAATCCGGCTGCCATCCAGCCTGAAAAGGTTTTTGGAACCGGCTCCGAACCCTTTTTGAAACCGGGGCAGAAAGTTAAAATCATGTCCTGGAACGTACAGTATATGGCCGGAAAAAATTATGTATTCTTTTACGATCTGCTTGACGGCAGCGGGCCGGACAGGCGCCCCTCGGCAGAAGACATCACTTCTACCCTGAAGGAGGTGGCACGGGTGATCCGCCGGGAGAATCCGGATATTGTCATGCTGCAGGAGGTTGACGACAATGCCCGCCGAACCGACTATGAAGATCAGCTGGCGCGTTTGCTGGAGCTGCTTCCCGCTGACTACAAATTTCATGCTTCGGCCTTTTACTGGCAATCCTCTTTTGTTCCGCATCCCAAAATCATGGGAAAGGTGGGCATGAAACTTTCCATTCTATCCAAATTTAACATCGCCAGTGCTGTCCGCCATCAACTGCCGTTAAGAAAAATAAGCGCTTTGAGGCAGCGCTTTGACCTGAAACGGGCTGTTATCGAAGCCCGCCTGCCAACCAAAGACGGCAACGATTTTATTGTAATGAACACCCATCTGTCGGCCTTCGCCCAGGGTGAGGATACCATGCAGCGTCAAATAGAGCATCTCAAAATGCTGATGGATCAATATACAAAAGATGGACCGGCCTGGATCTTGGGGGGTGATTTTAATCTTCTGCCGCCCGGCAAAGCCTATCAACGCCTGCCGGATTATCATAAAGAGTATTATCAGGAAAATACCGAAATTGAGCCCTTAACTTCAGCGTATAGATCGGTTCCAAGCCTGAAAGAAGTTAACGGCAATTTTCCGGAAAAATGGTATACCTTCTTTTCCAACGACCCCTGGATCACGGAGCCGGACCGGACCATCGATTTTATCTTCTATGCGGATAGGCTGCAGTTGGGGAAACATCGCGTCATTCGAGACGGTACGCTCCATATCTCCGATCATATGCCGATTGTGGCGGAGTTTATAATTCCTTAGATGAACAGTGCTGAAGAAATTGAAGTTTGAGAGATCTTTGAATTATTGTGTTCGCGACCTGGTGTTTTTTTATCGGCAGGGACTTTCAAGGGTTTCCCCTTCGATCCATCGGTTTACAAAATGTAATGTTACCCTGATATCAATCTTGTTCGTTTTTGATATGTTTTCTAATTTTTCCAGTATGTCTTCAACTTTTTTTCCGTTCTCGATAAGGGCGTAAATCTTGATACTGCGCTTAAAGAAATCCGCAGCAAGTTCGTTTTTCCCCAGGCTCAAATAGGCTGCACCAATTGCCGCCAGATCATCGGCGATACCTTTGTAGAATCCAGATGTACGATCAACAGCCAGTGCTGTTTCAAAGAATTCAACCGCCTCTTCATAGCGCCGGGTTTCAAGCATGAGCTTTCCAAAAGCAAAGTTTGCGGTTGAAAACTCAGATAAGTTAGCCCGATCGGCTTTGGCAAGCGCTGTTTCCAGCATCTTTTCAGCACGATTGTAATCCTTTTGTGTGGTAAAAAGGATGCCCCGGTTAGTTAAAAGGGGATTATAAACCAGTCTGTTTTTCAGGGCCATATCTTCAGCCGTGCTCAACACCTTGTCAGCTTCTTCCAGCCGGCCGCCTTGAATTAATACGGCCGCCTTGTTTGATAGAATCTGGACAACTCCTTTATGATCTGCGATATCAGTATAGATACCTAAAGATTCATCAAAAAAAAGAATTGCACTGTCAATGTTGCCCATGGTTCTGTAAATGTTGCCGATGTTGTTGAGGCTCATGGCAACACCATTTAGTTGATCGGATGCGGAGAACAGCTCGTGAGCCTTGAAAAAGTGTTCTAAAGAGCGCTGATAACACCCCATGTTATATATAGCAATCCCTTCGGCTATTGCTTCCATGCCGGCGGTTAGGTGCTTAGGCCGTTTTGGGGCAGAGTTTCCACTTGCGCACGCAAAGAAAACGCCGCATAAAAGCAAAGCTAAATATTTTGAAAATCTTTTCATAGCGGTCTTTCCTGAAAAATCATTTTCCGATTAATCTTTTATACTAAGTTAGCAAAGGAAAGTCAAAGCATCGCTTCACGCAGGTATTAATTGCTGTGGAAATATGCAGGATAAAAAACAGTTTGACATCAAAAACCAAAATTTTGTAGGATGCCAATAATTCAAAGGCAATGAAGTCTGCCTGAACCGCCCGTGCAAATTGTCCAGGGGATGATGACTTCTACTTGCAAGGGTAGAAGTCTCCGCGTACTTTTACCCTATCCGGGATCAGCCGGATGGGGTTTTTAAATAATGAGGGACATATGGCTGTCAGCATAGCACTTATTATCATTGTTGGATTGGTTGCTGATTATCTGTTCAAAAAAATGAAATTGCCCGGTCTGATCGGGATGCTCATTGTCGGGGTTCTGGCAGGTCCCTATGTGCTTAACATGATGGCGCCGGAGATGATGAAAGTTTCCGGTGATTTCAGAAAGATCGCCCTGATTGTAATTCTGCTGCGCGCCGGGTTTGAACTGCGCCGGGATGCGTTGCACCGGGTCGGGCGGGCAGCGGTCATCATGAGCGCCCTCCCGGCGGTTTTTGAAATCGCCGGTATAATGCTGGTGGCTCCCAAGCTGCTGCATATGACCTACCTTGAGGCCGCCATCCTGGGTTCCATTCTGGCGGCCGTATCTCCGGCGGTTGTTGTACCTCTGATGATCGACTATATGGACCGGGGAAGAGGTTCGAAAAAAGGGATCCCCACTATGATCCTTGGGGCTTCTTCGCTGGATGATGTTTTCGTAATTGTGCTGTTCACCGTATTTTTAGGAATGTACGGCGGTGAACAGGGCAATATTTTACTACAACTGGCTGATATTCCCATATCGATCGTTTTAGGAATCATTGTAGGGATTATTCCCGGCTATTTTCTATACCTCCTCTTTACCAAATATGACTGGCGCCCCCCCAAACGCACGATGATTGTCATGGGGGTCGCCATTATCCTCACCTGGCTGGAAGCGGTTTGCGAAGAGCATGTGCCCATAGCAAGTCTTTTAGGGGTAATGGCAATCGGTTTCATCATCCTGGAAAAGTCAGAATCCATCGCCCATCTGATTTCCCAGAAACTGAAAAAACTGTGGGTATTTGCCGAACTTTTGCTCTTTGTTCTGGTTGGGGCGCAGGTAAATATCCATGTGGCCTGGAAAGCCGGTCTGGCCGGCACCCTGGTAATCTTTATCGGTCTGGTTTTCAGAAGCGTCGGAACATATCTGTCGTTGCTGGGAACACCCTTTACCTGGCAAGAAAGGCTCTTTTGCGTGGTGGCTTACATCCCCAAAGCAACGGTTCAGGCCGCCATCGGCGCGGTTCCCCTGGCCGCCGGCGTTGCTTCCGGTGAAGTGATTCTGGCGGTAGCGGTGATGTCGATTCTATTGACGGCTCCCATCGG
>JACNIG010000068.1 GCA_014383215.1 Candidatus Desulfatibia vada
CCCACCGCATGGATTGCATCCAAGACCCCTTCAAGTTCTGCGAACAACTGTTTTTCATTGAAATGCCTTATCTGGGCCGCGCCGCTCGGACAAAAGCCCGAACAACTCCCGCACCCTTTGCAAAGCGCCTCGTTGACGACCGACACCTGGCGGCGCTCATCAAATTCGATGGCCGAGTAGGCACACAGATTAATGCAGGTTTGACAGCCGGCGCAAACATCCGGATCGATCCATGAAATGGCCGAAGGAATCTCGACATATCCCCGGGTAGCCAGGGCTAGGGATTTGGAGGCCGCCGCGGATGCCTGGGCGACTGTATCCGGAATATCTTTGGGGCCCTGACAGGTTCCAGCGAGAAAAACCCCGGCAGATGGGGTAGAAACCGGTGCCAGCTTGGGATGTTCTTCCTGAAAAAAACCGTCCGCTCCGACATTTATCCCGAATTTGCGGGCAACTTCAGTTGCATTCGATCGAGGCTCCATGGCCGTACACAGAATAGCCATCTCCACCGGAACCTCTAGTAAAGTGCCGGAGAGCGTATCCTCTGCTTTCACCACCAGCATTCCGTCTTCTTCGTTTATCTGGGAAGCTTTACCTCTTATCATTCGAACGCCTTCAGACTGCACCCGTTTGAAGAACTCCTCATATCCTTTACCAAAACAACGCATGTCGATGTAGAAGTTATAAATTTGGGTGTCATGACCACACTTCTCCTTGAGTAGATGAGCATACTTTAATGCATACATACAGCAGGTGCGTGAACAGTACTCATGGTAATTTATGTCCCTGCTGCCGATGCAGTGCAGTATGGCGACACTCTTGGGCGGATCGGTGAACTTTAAACGGTTGTCCGGATCCCGTTTGAGGAGCTTTCCGCTGGTTGGACCCGTGGCGTTGGACAAACGTTCAAATTCAAAATTGGTGAAAACATTGGCATACTTGCCGTATCCGTATTGCTTCATCGGAGTGGGGTCAAGGGGATCATACCCGGTTGCTATAATGATCGACCCCACATCAACAACTTTTGTTTCAGCTTGCATGCCGTGGTCGATCGCTTCCGGTTTGCATACGCTTTCACAGAGCTTACATTGGCAACATTTACCGCAGTTGATGCATTTTTCAGCTTCACGTAATGCGGATGCCTCATCTAATCCCAGATCCACTTCTGTAAAGGAGTTTTCTCTTGCTTTAACATCAAGGAACCCGGGTTTGGCGCGTTCAACTATAAGCGCATCTTCGGGAACAGGTGCGTAATCCTTTTCTACAGGGGCTTTTTTCTCTTCACGTTCATCATCATATTTTTCCATCTCTTGATTGAGATATCTTTCAATGGCCTTTACAACCTTATGGCCGGCGGCAATAGCCTCAATAACTGTTGCAGGCCCTGTTACCGCATCGCCGGCTGCAAAAACACCGGCTTCAGATGTCTGCATGGTGAGATGATCAACCTTGAATGTTCCCCATGCTGTAAGATCAATATTTTTTTCTCGTACGATGGGTTCAGTCTCGGCCCTCTGGCCAATGGCAGGTATGATCATATCGCATTCAATCACAAACTCGCTGCCTTCAACCGGAATCGGCCTTCTTCTGCCGCTCTCATCAGCAGGTCCCAGCTCATTTTTAATACATTCGATTCCCACTACCCGGCCCTGCTCCTGAACCGCTTTAACGGGAGAAGCAAGGTGAAAAAACTCAACCCCCTCCTCTTTTGCCCCCTCAATCTCTTCTGCATATGCCGGCATTTCGTGTTCGGTTCTTCTATAAATAACGGTGACGTGTTCAGCACCGGAACGTATGGCGGCCCGGGCGGCGTCCATGGCAACATTGCCGCCGCCGATAACCGTCACCCTTGATTGGGCCTCTTGTGTGCCTTCAAGATTCACTTTGCGCAGAAAAGGAATCGCATCCACGACGCCGTCAATATCTTCGTTCTCTATATTCATTTTAATAGGCAAGTGGGCGCCGATCCCCAAGAATATGGCATCAAAACCCTGGTCTTTAAGGCTTGCCAGGGTAAAATCATCTCCCAGAGCCATATTGGTTTCAAGCTCAATTCCCGTGGAAAGAATATGGTCTATCTCCTGATCAAGTATCTTTGGCGGAAGCCTGTAATCGGGAATACCGGTTCTGAGCATACCTCCCGGTTTTTCCATGGCCTCATACACAGTAACCTTGAATCCTTTCAACCTCAGGTAATATGCTACAGTAAGACCTGCGGGGCCGGACCCAATAACGGCAATCTTTTCATCTCTTTGCTCGACTTCAGGCAGCGGCACGTCTTCAAGCCTGGCATTGTCAGCGGCAAACCTTTTTAAATTCTTGATGGAAATCGGAGAATCTATCAAAGATCTTCTGCATTCGTTTTCACATGGATGCGGACATACCCTTCCCAGTACTCCGGGCAGCGGCAATCGTTCCATAATAAGATTTAAGGCCTGCTGATACTTCCCAACTCTAACCAGCTGTACATATCCATGCACATTGGTTCCTGCCGGGCAGGAAGTTGTACAGGGAGCCGTTGACATCTTATCAATGGCGTATGTTATGGGAACTGCTTGGGGGAATGGCCGGTAGATGGCTTTGCGCATCCTGGTACCCACATCCCATTCATTGGGGAATTCAACCGGGCAAACCTGTTCGCAATCTCCGCACCCGGTACAATTCTTTTTAACATAGCGGGCGTTTTTGTGTACGTTGACCTTGAAATTGCCGACAAAGCCGCTGACCTCCTCGACTTCACTGTATGTAAGCAGCTCGATGTTGGAATCCTGGCCCACGGAGACCATTTTGGGCGTACCGATACAGGCGGCACAATCC
This sequence comes from Candidatus Desulfatibia vada, assembly GCA_014383215.1. Classification (GTDB taxonomy): domain Bacteria; phylum Desulfobacterota; class Desulfobacteria; order Desulfobacterales; family UBA11574; genus Desulfatibia_A; species Desulfatibia_A vada. Next base: position 2,818 of record JACNIG010000068.1, read on the forward strand.
AGGGTGGGGAAGGTTTTATCAAATTGAAGCATATGGCCGCCGATTGTGGGCTCTTTTTCCACCAGGTATACTTTGTGGCCGGCACTGCCGATGTCCAGGGCCGCCTGCATGCCTGCAATACCGCCCCCTACAACCAGGACATCCGGATGGACACTTACTTCACGGGTCTCGAGGCTCTGATGATAATTGACCCGGTTTATGGCCCCGGCCACAAGGGTCTTGGCCTTACGCGTGGCCTCGTCTTCGTCTGCGGTAACCCAGGAAACATGTTCGCGAACACAGGCCATCTGGAAGTAGTATGGATTGAGCCCGGCACGCTGGCAAGCGGCCTGGAACGTCTTTTCGTGCATTCGCGGTGAGCAGGCCGCCACCACCACCCGGGTGAGGTTATGCTCTTTTATATCTTTTTCGATAAGCTCCTGCCCCGGGTCGGAACACATAAACAAGTAATCACGGGAAATCGCCACATCCGGTAAGGTCGCCGCAAACTCGGCAACTTCCTCAACTCGAACCCGGCCGGCGATATTGATGCCGCAGTGGCAGTTATAGAATCCGATTCGCTCAGACATGACACTCCTCCTGATCAAAGCTCGCAATGAAACTCTCGTTTTTATCCTCTTGATCCGACACCCCCACCGACTCCAAAAGTAATTCGGCCAGGTCCCGGACAGCAATTTGTTCCGTGACACCTATTTCTCTGACAGCATCATTAAGCATGCGGATACAGTATGGACAGGCTGTAGCAATTATATCAGCACCTGTGTTAATAGCCTCACGTATGCGCAGCACACCGAAGCTCTGGTCACGCGGGGTGTCATTCCAGGCACCACCGCCGCCACCGCCGCAACAGAGACTTCTTTCTTTATTACCGGACATCTCGACCAGCGTTAATCCCGGTATGCTTTGCAACACCCGGCGAGGCGCATCGTAAATGCCGTTGTGCCGTCCCAGATAGCAAGGATCGTGATACGTGACAATGCGATTTACTTTTTGCACCGGTGTTAAACTGCCATTGGCAACGAGTCGGTCGAGAAGTTCCGTATAATGTTCACTACCGACAGCCCCCTGCAATTCATTATAGTTTTTTTTGAAAGCGTTCAGACAGTGTGGTGAAGTGGTCAGGATCTTCTGTACGCCGGCACCCAAAAACAGATCCGTGTTTTGGCGGACAAGATCCGAGAATATACCTTGCGCACCGATCTTGTGGGCCTGGTCGCCGCAGCAACTCTCTTTTGTACCGAGAGTACCAAAAGAGATCTCTGCCATATTTAACAGACGGGGCAGCGCCTGACCGGCTTTTTGGCTGCCCCGGTCAGGGCTGGTATCATAGGCCGTGGTGCAACAGGTGAACAGGCAGTACTCGTTGCCCTGTGCAAAGGCGGGCATGTCAATATTTTCGGTCCAATCCAGGCGCTTCTCACGCAGGGCACTCCAGGGGTTGCCGTTCTCTTTGAGACTGCCAAGGGGTGCCTCGAATTGCTTGAGGACCCTCCCGGAATCTATGTTTTGTACACGCACTTCTTTAATTAAATCAATAATGTCTATGCCTTGAGGGCAGTATTGACCACATTGGTTACAAGTGACACAGCTCCAGACGGCCGTATCAACGGTTTGCTCCGTGCACGTATCCAGACAGACATAACGCAGGATCTGACGCGGGTTATAGGATGAAACCTGATTCCACGGGCACATAACCGTGCAGGTACCGCACTGCAGGCAAGTCATAAACGTTTCTTCAACCGCATCCTTTAATGCCTCTATGTCGATATGGGAGTCTTTGGTCGCCTTTTCCTTGACCGTAGTCAAAAAGATCGCCAGCGGTCGGTAGAAAAGATGTCCCAATTTTCCAAATGGAATCATGATGCTAAGCATGCCCACACATATTGCAAGGTGAATTACGTACATAAAGTAGGTTGCAAGGGGCCATTCGGCAAGACGGAAGAAGTGAATGAAAATTCCGGTAAACGCCATTAGAAACAGAAGCACCAGAAAAAACCAGTCTGTGAAATCTGAATACCGGTGGAGTTTCTCTTCTTTCTTATAGCGGCTGATGAGCATGTCCGCTGAAATAAGCATTATAGCGACAGTGGCGTAGTATCCGAAAATGCGGGTAGGGTGCCACATGGGATGGACGATTTCGGTCTGGAATGATCCTAAAAAGCCGATCACCAATACTTCCATGGTCACATAACCGGAGAACAGAAGGAAATGTCGCCACCATCGGCCTCTTTGTCCGGTGCCGCATTTGCGCCATCGTTTCTGTGTAAAATAGTGCAGGACAAAGGTCTTTGCTTCCGTGATGTAGGTCAGAAGCGGAATCTTGGTGTCCCGCATGATGTGGCTGTACATTCGAAACCCGTTGGATAGCAATAGAGCCCCCAGGACGGTGAGCATGATTTTGTCGCCGAGTTTAACCCAGGCGACCGGAGCAAAGGTATTGAGGGCGACGCGGTCGGTGACAATGGGACCGTGGCCAAAAATGAAAAGTGTAATAATACTCAGCGCCACCAAAAGAAAAGCGCCTACTTCCCAAGCCGGTGATGCATAGAATCGACGGGCTAACCCGGTCCAATCATACTGGGTGGTCAGCCAGCGACGGGTGGCCATCATTGTCTCGGCAGGTTCGGCACCGCGAGGACAGTCTGTATTGCAATCCCCGCAGTAATAACAGAGCCAGGGTTCGGGCGACTCAAGCAGCCTGTCTTTTAGCCCCATTTGCAGATAGCGATAGACTTGTCGTGGAAAAGTATTTGTTCCACTGGACAAAGGGCATGCGGCGCTGCAGTTGCCGCACTGCATGCAAATCTCCATATCTTTGGCTCCAAGTTTCTCTATCTCGCTATACAAATCTTGACTGATGCTGTTTCTTCTCAAAACGTCTCTCCCAAAGAACAATTAGTGTCTGACGCAAGTTGATCTTCAATAATTCTAAGCAGCACTTCCGCCTCAGGCGGTTTTTCCATGTAAGCCTCCGGGGCCGGTATGGCGCTGTCCTGGCGTACATTCAGCATTTTTATATAATGGTTGAATGTTTTGTGGGCCACAGCCGAAAGCATAATCACCGGAACCTTATTAAGCACTTTGTCCATTTTGAGCTGCCGGTACATGTAAACGCCGCCTTCTCCCGGCATCATGATATCGAGGATAATCAAATCAGGCACGACATTTCTTGCCTTCTGAAGACCTTCTTTTCCATCCCGCGTCATTACAGGCTTATACCCACTTGTCTCAAGCAGTGTGGATAGGAAGATTCTCATGTCCAGCTCGTCATCTACGATAAGAATCTTCTTCTTTTTCATTTTGCCAATCCCATTACCCTGATCGGTAGTTACTCTATCCGTTTTTATAAACAGACATGTCAAAATTTATGCCACGTTTTCGTATGAAACTTTGGTGCCGGTAACACGCAGATACTCGATACGGGTTTCTGGATACCGGATAAAAAAAGTGCTTTTTGAAAAAAATCCAGTATCGAGCATCCAGTATCGAGCATCACTTTTATTGCACCTTATCCGGACGATTCACGCTGGCCACCGGACATGACGCTCTTAGTACCACCTGTTCAACCGTGCTGCCGAGCACCGCCAGTTCAGGATCAACTTCACGGGTATGGTGAGCCATAACAATCAGATCGCCCTGTTTTTCACGCTGGTACTTTAAGATTTCAATATAGGGCGTTCCTTCCCGGATCTCGATGTCAAAATTATCAAAATCTTTTAATTGGGAACCATAGCGCTTTTCCATCTTTTCCCGGGCCTCTAAAAGCATGCCTTCGATCTCCGGCTGGCTCTTGACTTTGCTGGCATCAGCAACATTGATATCGCAAGCATGGAAAAGATGAAGCCTGGCACCGACTTCTTTGGCCAGTTTGGATGCAAACAGAAAGGCCGAGTCAGCCGCTTTGGAAAAATCGGTTCCGAAAACAATGTTGGAAAACAACTTCCAGCAGGTTGTACAGGGCCTGCTGATAATGACCACCGGGCAACGCGCCGCTTTGGCAACTCTCTGCATATTGCTGCCGACAACACTTCTGTACCTGGTGGCACCGACATCCTCCTTGCGTGTGTGGGCCCCCATAATGATGAGGTCCACGTCTTCATTCCGCGCTTTGCGCAGAATTTCGCGATGGGGATTTCCGACAGTGGCATCAATCTCCGAATTTTCACTGTCTTTTAGTAAGGTGCTATAGGTATTTTTCATCTCGTCTTTTACCCATTCGAGATAATCCTCATCATACTCGACTTGGTCACCCGTTCGAATGTCCGTCACAAAAGAACTGTATCCCCGCGTGGGAATCCCCAGGACATGGAAAATGTAGAGTTTTGCATCCCACTTCAATTCCAGATCAAACGCTACTTTAGCGGCATTATCACAGGTGGGGGAAGCGGTAGTTGCAAATAATATTTTATTAAACATTGGTCACCTCCTTATTTCACATTGCTTCGGAGTTCCATGAAAGCTGAGTTCCCATGCAATCCCGTCAATAAATTCAAAAAGAGTGTACACCGTATCAAATTCGAATATATCCACCCGGTCTCCGAAAATTACGTGTTTTAACTTGCCCAGCTTGACCGGCAAATCCAGCAGGTTTTCCAACTGCAAGGATTTGATCTCACAGGTCTCTTTGCCGTAAATTCCCATCAGGGAGGTGTAGATTTCTAAACGTTTCCCGGGAAAGCCTATCATCTCGATCGTTTTGCTAAACTCGAGATAGTCAATACCGTTAAAGCAACATCCGTTTTTCGGACAATCGCGGAACTCCTCCCTGTAGACGGGAAAGAAATCATTCAGCTCCATAAGCAAAGAGTGTTTTTCCAGCATCTCAAAGTAACCCCTTAACGGGTATCCCTCTTCAAGTTCCACTCGGAATCCTAAAACCTTCAACAGCTCTGTTGCTACGGTTTTACCGTTTAGAAGAATTGAGCCGTCTTGTTTGAGTGCGATCGTATTCATTTCAAAATCCCGAAAGTCCAAATGTAATTGGATGACTCTTGTGTTAAGTTGTATGAGCATGAAACATGCCAAAAAACATTTTTTTGGAATTTTTTTAAATTGAGAAATGATTTCAACAGGTTAATGAATTTCGTTACAACAGGCGTGTAATTTAAAGATAGCCCTTTAGTTGCGATATTGAAACACAACGGGTGGACACATCGGCGGCTTTGCAGATAAATAGATCGAATTGATTTATTTTAATTGTTATTATATCGGATATATAAAAATGATTAGTTGTTTGAAATGGTATTTCATGGGAGCTGAACACGGCCAAAAAGGCAATGCAACAATACGCAACATGCGTTGCATTTTGTTGCAAAAACAGAATCGTGTTACGATTTTATGAAAGATTTAAAAAGCCATGTTGTATTTTTTCATTTTCCGCCACAACGTCGTACGGTTGATGTTGAGGGCCTGTGCGGTTTTGCTGCGGTTCCAGTTATACTTATGCAGCATTTCCCGGATCATGTTTTGCTCACTCGATCCGATTTCTTTATCAAGGTCGATTTTTTCTTGCTGAAAGATCATTGGGAAGGTGTCTTTCTTTTGGAGAGCGAGGGGAAGGTGTTTGCGTTCAATTGTATTTTCCTGACAAATAATAAGCGCATGCTCTATGATATTTTCAAGTTCCCTGACATTGCCGGGGTATTCATGGTTGAGCAGGATTTCCATGGCATTTTCCGAGATCTTATCGACCCGGGTATCTCTTATAACACACAGCCGTTTGAGAATATGGGAAATCAGCAGGGGAAGGTCTCCTTTCCTGTCCTTTAAGGGCGGCAATTCCAGACGCATAACATTGAGACGGTAAAACAGATCTTCCCGAAACAGCTTGGCTTTCACCAGTTGATCCAGACCCTGATTGGTAGCGGCAATAATCCGGATATTTACTTTCGTGGTTTTTCTGCTACCCAAAGGGTAAAACTCTTTATCCTCAAGAACACGCAGCAGCTTGGCCTGAAGAGATAATGGCAGGTCTCCTATTTCATCTAAAAAGATGGTACCACCGTCGGCTTCCTGAAATCTGCCGGGTTTATCCTTTTCTGCACCTGTAAACGCACCCTTGGCATATCCGAACATTTCCGATTCCAACAGGTTGTCCGGCAGAGCCGCGCAGTTCACCTTTACCAGGGGCTTTTCTCTACGTGAACTGGCCGTGTGAATAACCTTTGCCAGAATGTCTTTTCCGGTGCCGGTGGGACCTTCAACCAGCACCGTTGCGTCGCTGGCGGCAATCAAAGGGATGATGTCAAATATTTTCTGCATGGCCGGGTCTTTGCCGATCATATCATAAAAGGTATAGCGGTCTCTGATCGCGCTGTCGAGCTGATACTTAAGGGAAAGATCCGCAATGGTTGCCAGTCCGCCGACAATACGCCCTTCTTCATTTTTCAAAGCCATGACATTGGCCCTGATGGGAATGACTTGGCCTTCATGGGTGATGATTTCCTCTTCTTTATTCGAACGCGGCCGGCCGTCTGATATCGTCTCGGTCAGTAGAAAAACATCATCAAAAGTATCTTTGCCGAATAGCGTTGCACAGGACTTCCCGAGAATTTCTTTGCGCATAAATCCGGTAATCTTCTCTGCCATAGTGTTGAAAAAGGATACGTGACCGCTACAGTCTACAGTCAAAACTCCGATATCAAGATTGTCGAGGATGATTTTCAAGCGCCGGTCGTCATGTCTGACTCGTTCAATCAGGTCTTTGAAGGCCGAATGGTCTTGAAAAATTTCTATGCAGCCCAATAGTTTTTGGTCAGGACCATAGATCGGCGATATTAATTTTGTAATACTGTGTACTTCATAGCTTTGATCAACAATTTCCAAATCAGCGCTTCCCAATTCTTCACCGGTTTTCAGTATCTGGTAGAACTTGCACTCTCCGCCGCACAAATAATCGTTAAACGTCTGATGACAATATTCCCCGATGGCCGCCGACGCTGAATGTCCTGTGATAAGTTCGGCCGAGCGGTTCATAGCAACAATTTTGCGATCAGGTTTTATAATAATGACACCCACAGAAAAATAGTCAAAAATACTAACCAACTGACTGTATTTGATTAAAATCTCATCCATATGCTTAGAGTTCTAATTCGTTTATTCGGCAACGCATTTTATGGCAAGACACCTGTTCATGCAAATCGTGACTTTTTAAGTGCCTTAAGTTTGAATTGCCTAAAGTGAGCTAAAGTTATGGAACTCGCCTCTGGCGAGGGCAATTATAATTGAAATTGATAGAATACCT
>JACNIG010000134.1 GCA_014383215.1 Candidatus Desulfatibia vada
CAGACCATCAGGCAAAGCTCATGGCTGTTTGGGAAGATAAGCGTATCGCCAGCATCTGCTCTCAAATGCCCAATCTGACCATTTTGGCAGCAAACGCCGCCGCGGCAACCGGCCAAATCCGCCTTTCACAGCTTGATCGCGCGTTGTTAGCTGAATACGCTGAAGAAACCGGCGGAGACTACTGCGCCGGATGCAGTCGTCTTTGTTCGGATGTGCTTGCCAAAAGGGTGCCGATCAACGATGTCATGCGTTGCCTCATGTACGCCCATTCCTGCCAGGACCTCGGCCTGGCACGTTTAACCTTCGAAACTTTGCCGACCCAAACAAGAGCGCTTTTGACACGGTTGGACTTCAGCGAAGCTGAACGGTCATGTCCTCGCAATTTGCCGATTGGACGACTGATGCAAGAGGCTGTGATTCTGTTGTCCTGACATAGGCATACGCGTCATTGTTCTGTCTGAAAGCAGGATTTCGAGGTAGTCTTTGATCAACTCGTCATAATCAAATGCCATTGACGCGCCAATTGGAAATGGGATCACCATTAAAGGACAGGTCAAGGGAAAAAACACCTCTTTCTATGAAAAAATGGTTGTTTTTTTCCTTGAGTAAAAATCACAATAGCACATGTTTCGTCCTATTTTGCATTTAGGCCTGCATTTCATCGCACCCGGAGTGGTGTCCAGACTGCTGTTCTCAGATCGATGGAAAACAGCCTGGATGTGGATGATATCAGCCATGATCATAGACTTGGATCATTTATTAACCAACCCCATATATGATCCAAATCGCTGCGGAATAAACTTTCATCCCCTGCACTCGCTGCCGGCTATAGCTGTTTATGCACTGCTTGCTGCGGTACCAAAGACCCGGCTTTTGGGATTCGGGTTGGCAATTCATATCATGTTGGACGGCCTGGATTGCCTATGGATGAAAATTATTTAATTTGGGCAACAGCCCGGCAAAAATTGAAACCCATATCCATGCCATGAACAGAAAATTTGCTCTTATCCTATCCTGGATGGCCCTTTTAATAGAGCAGTAAATCGGATACGAGGCCTAAAACGTCAACCATGTAGGACGTTTTAAAAGGTGTGACCCTGATGAAGCTGACGCGGCGACATTTCATAAAAAGCTCACTCTTTCTGGGCGGCTCTCTGCTCCTTTCAGATCTTCCCCTCTATGCTGAGAATCGAAAAGATCTCCAATGGTATCCTGCTTATGGAAAACTGGAACAAGCAGGTAAATTGGCCCAGAGAGTTGATCAGGCCTACTCAAGCTTAAAGGAATGCGAGCTTTGCCCCCGGCAGTGCGGAGCAGACCGGCTTAATGGTGAACAAGGCTTCTGCGAAGCATCGGCCAAATTGATGGTTTACTCCACCCAGCCCCATTTTGGTGAAGAAATGTCGCTGGTGGGCCAAGGAGGATCCGGCACGATTTTTTTTTCCAAATGCAACTTGCGCTGCGTATTCTGCCAGAACTGGCCTATTTCTCACAAAGGATATGGCAAAGAGATTCGAGATGATGATCTGGCGGAAATGATGCTGCATCTTCAAAAGATCGGCTGCCATAATATCAACCTGGTTACGCCCACCCACGTCATGCCGCACATCGTAAATGCTGTCAGAATCGCTTTTAAGAAAGGGCTGCGTCTCCCTTTAGTATACAACACCAGCGGTTATGAGCGCTTTGAAATCTTGAAAATCTTAGACGGCATCGTGGATATCTATCTGCCTGACATGAAGTTTATGGATGCCGATCAGGCCGAAAAATATTTGGGTGAGGCTTCCGATTATCCTGAAATGTCACAGCAAGCGGTTCTCGAAATGCACCGGCAAGTCGGACTGCACCGGGCCGACAGCAGGGGGATCGCTGTGCGCGGACTGATGATCCGGCACCTGGTAATGCCCAACCGGGTTGCCGGTACCGACAAATTCATCAGATGGGTGTCTGAAAACCTTCCAAAATCAACCTATGTCAACATCATGCATCAGTACTATCCGGACTACGAAGCCTTTGACTATCCGGATATCTGGCGCCGGATTAACGTTAATGAATATCTGGAGGCCATGCGCTGGGCTGACCAATACGGCCTGACCAACTTAGATCCTGATTCGATTAGGATCAGGAAATTGTATGAAAAACAAAAGTTATAGCGGTAAATGTATCCAACCGGCTTCTGTGGAAAACAAGGGGGTCAGGTAACAGTTAAATGATCTTTTGGCCCCAGTGAAATGGCCCTGCGGGATTTCACGGGGTAAAAATTTAACCCCAGTTAAATACGTTTCACTAGTGCTATCGCAGATTGAACAGGGCAGGCCCCGATGGAATAACAACCAAAACTTAATTCCACCCCGGTGAAATACGCTTCGCTGTCACTGACGTGAATTGCACAGGGCAGGTTGGGCAGGCTGGATAAATCCCGGTTAAATATGCGCCGCATTTAGTCAGAAAAATTTTATCCGGAACGTATTAAGGTATATGAAATCTAATTTAACACTTATCGGTATGCCTGGTGCAGGTAAAAGCACAATTGGAATAATACTTGCGAAGTTTTTGTCGCTTGGTTTCATTGATACAGATGTACTCATTCAAATTAGCCAACAAAAATCGTTACAACAAATTATCGATGAAAGCGATTACCTAACTTTAAGAAAAATTGAAGAGAAAGAAATCCTAAAATTGAATATTGAGAATCATGTCATTGCAACTGGCGGCAGCGCGGCTTATAGTGAAAAAGCAATGACTCATTTGCTGAATATATCAAAGGTAATATTCCTCAAGGTGGACTACGAATTAATTAAAAAGAGGATTCATAATTTTAAGACAAGGGGAATAGCAAAAGCAAAGAACCAAACATTCAGAGACTTATACAATGAACGACAAATTCTTTATAATAAATATGCCGAGATGATTATCGATTGCAACAAACTTGATCAAGAAGAAATAGCAGAGATAATATCAACGAAGTTCTTGCAAAAGAATGAAGGCTGTACTTCCGGAAGTCGCTAAAAATGTTTTTTTATTTGGACAGGGACAGGGGCAATTAAAAAGCCTTGAGGTTGATTTTCAGTTAATGTATAAAAATTCTATTCCAAAACCAGGAAGTTAATATATGGCCCGGATATGAGAAAACCTGGTAAACACAAACGGACATTGCCAAAATAAAAAAAGGGGGAGAGCCGACAATGACGGACAAGAAAAAAGCAGACCTAGCCGGACCCGGTATCGGGAACTATGATGACTTGGAAAAGATTCTACCCACAGACTACGAAGCATTGCTTTCTCCAAAAGAAAGAATGAAGGCTGTCTTTGCTGTAAAAAAATACATTGAAGAGAATCTGTGTAAGGAACTTAATCTGCAAATGGTGCAGGTACCCCTGATCGTTGACCGCGATAGCGGTGTGAATGATTACCTGGATCGCGACGGCTCGCGGACACCGGTGGAGTTTCCGTGTGGGCTTGGACTCGATAAACCGATACAAGCCCAGGTTGTTCAGGCAGCTACAAAGTGGAAACGTATGGCTCTCAAGCAGTTTGACTGTAATGTGGGTGAAGGCATATGTACCGACATGAAAGCTGTGCGCAAAGACTATTTTCTGGACCACGATCACAGTGCGTATGTAGACCAGTGGGACTGGGAGCGGGTGATCACCGAGGACGAACGCAACCTTGACTTTCTCAAGGATATCGTTAACAAGCTCTGGAAGGTTATCCGGGGTGCGGGCAAGATGGCGCAAGAAAGGTTTCCCCAGCTAAAAACAGATAAATACCCCGACTTTCCAGAGCAACTCACATTTCTGCATGCCGAAGAAATGATGGATTGGTACCCGGACCTGCCGCGCAAGGAGCGAGAGAATCGGACCCTTATGGAAAAAGCCGCGGCGATCTTCATCATCGGTATTGGCTGGCCTTTAAAAGATGGCTACCCCCACGAGATGCGCGCTGCGGATTACGATGACTGGGCTACCGAGACCATTGTTAAGGACAATGAGCAGTATCATGGTTTAAACGGAGATATCCTGGTATGGAATCCGGTAACAAAACGGCGCCACGAACTGACATCGATGGGGATACGGGTCACCAAGGAGACGCTGAAAATCCAGCTAAAGATGTCCGGCCAGGAAGAGTTCCTCAATTTTCCCTATCACCGGGCCATCCTCAATGATGAGATTCCGCTGAGCATCGGAGGCGGTATTGGAGAGTCCAGGACCCACATGTACCTGTTGCGAACGGCCCATATCGGGGAGGTCGAAGTCTCTGTATGGCCGAAGATCCTCAAGGATATGTGTGCAAAGAAGAACATCCATGTCTTGGAGTAAACAAACAATTTTTATTATCCGCATCTGTGTATCGCTATCCCGGGGTCATAAGATTTATCGGACTCATGTCTCTTATTGAGGGGGTATAAGAAATAAAGGAAGATGGCTTTTGAAGGATACACCATTAAGTCATGGTTTGTGGAAGGTCACTGCTCCGCAACCACCTTTATTAAGAACACTTGAAGGTGAGATAAAAACGGATGTTGCCGTAATTGGTGGTGGTTACACGGGATTGTCTGCAACGCTGCACCTTGCTGAGGCAGGTACAAACGTGGTCCTGTTGGAAGCCAGGGAAATCGGTTTTGGCGGAGCCGGCAGAAATGTGGGGCTGGTGAATGCGGGCTTGTGGCTAATGCCCGAGGAGGTAGAGAAAAAAGTCGGCCCGGAATATGGAAGCCGTCTGGTCAACGTTCTCGGTCATTCTCCGGATCTGGTTTTCAAGCTTATTGAAAAACATGGCATACAATGTGAGTCAATTCGTAAAGGCACCTTACATTGTGCTCATTCACCCGGGGGATATCGGGCACTCCAACAACGGGAAGCGCAGTGGAAAGACAGGGGTGCGCCTGTAAAACTGTTTGGCCGCGAAGAAGCGGCGCCAAAAATCGGCAGCAAATCCTTTTATGGCGCACTTTTGGATGAACGGGCGGGAACCGTCCAGCCGCTGGCGTATGCCTATGGGCTTGCCAGGGCGGCACAACTGGCAGGCGCCAATCTTTTTGGCTATTCTCCTGTGATTGATTATATACGAGAATCAAATGCCTGGAGGCTGTTCACACCCTCTGGTCAGATTGTTGCGAAGGCGGTAATTCTGGCCGTTCAAGGGTATCCGGAATATGCATTCAAAAAAAACATGAAAGCTATTATTCCTTTTAACTTCTTCCAGTTCGCCACGTCACCCTTGCCGGAGAAGGTGCGTAAAACCATTTTGCCAGGGGGCCAGGGTGCATGGGATACCAATCTAATTTTATCGTCCTATCGCCTTGATCAGGCTGGGCGCCTTATTGTTGGAAGTGCGGGCCAAGTGGAGAATTTGGCTTATACACTACATGAAAAGTGGACCCATCGAACTATCAAAAAGGTTTTTCCGCAGGTTGGCCAAACAACGCTGGAGTACGGATGGAACGGTCGTATTGCCATGACGGTTGATCACATACCTAGATTTCACATACTGGACAATAATATGGTGACGGTTACCAGTTATAACGGAAGGGGAATTGGGCCGGGTACCGTATTCGGAAAATTGCTGGCCGAATATACCCTGAATGGCTCTGAACAGGACATTCCGTTACCGGTAAAAAAACAGAAAAATATTTGCATGCAAGGTTTACGAGGACTTTTTTATGAAGCCGGCGCTCGAGCGTATCATGTTTTGCAATGGCGGATTTTTTAACCGTGGAATATTTAATTAGCCGTAGTTTGTGGGTAAACCCTTGATCAGTGATTATGAATTTTTATATTGATTTATTTGACATTCCCTGCGCAAGCTGCAGGGAATGTTCTGCCTTGCGCCAGTGCTTCGCAGCGACTGTAAGGAATTGAGGCTAATCACCAATCAAGAGGTGAACCCAAAATTTTACACTTAACCTATAATTTCAGTTTAAGGAGGAGAGGATGAAAGTAAAAATTACGAGTAATTGCATGGGCGACAGAAATTGCAACATTATTTGTCCCGAAGTTTTTGCCTACGATGAAGACGTACTGAGGACTGCCGTTAAATTTGATGAAATACCGGAACAATACAAGGACATTGTGAGAAGAGCCGCGGATGAATGCGGGGCGGATGCTATCGAGATAGAAGACGATGACTAAATGACCAGCTTCGTAAAACCGATGGCGTATCACAAATAACCATGGAGAGAAACAATGGGTAAATTCAGGGAAAGTCAAACGGCTCAAAATCTGTTGGCCAGTTTTGCCGGGGAGTCCCAGGCGCGCAACCGTTACACGTATTTTGCCAGTATGGCAAAAAAAGAGGGATATATCCAGATTGCGGACATTTTTGAAGAAACCGCCGGGCATGAATGTGAACACGCCCTGAGGTTTTTCAAATTTTTCAATGGCGGCGAGCTGGAAATTACGGCAAGTTATCCCGCGGGGGTTATTAAAAGTACCTATGAAAACCTGTTGGCGTCGGCCGAAGGTGAAAAGTTTGAGCACACCGAACTGTATCCCGGTTTTGCCAAAATAGCGCGCCAAGAAGGCTTTGAGCGGGCGGCCGAAACATGGGATGCCATATCGGTTTCCGAAAAGCAGCATGAAAAACGCTATCGCGACCTGGCGGCCAATATACTGACAGATAAGGTTTTCAAGCGCGATGGGGAAGTTGTTTGGCGCTGCCGCAATTGCGGTTATCTGCACACCGGCCTGGAAGCTCCGGATAAGTGTCCGGCCTGTGTACATCCCCAGGGCTATTTCGAACTGCTGGGTGAAAACTGGTAAGTCCGATTTGAAAAACAAGGGGATACATGGACATCTCATAGGGGCTGAAATGGGAAAAGAATTTTTTTAACCAGGCGCCCTATGCCCAAAATCCCAACATTTTGGCCGGGTTGGAGAAAAATCAAGGAAAAAATGGATACACCACCGCGAAATCGAAAGAGACCATAAAAGGAGATACGAAGATGGAAAATCAGAAGCTTTTAGAGGTTATCGGCATTGCTATCGAAAAGGAGGAGGAAGCCTACGCATTTTATATGGATTTATATGGAAAAATCGATGATGAAAGTGCCAAGGAGACTTTAGAGTGGGTCGCAGCGGAAGAACAGAAGCACAAAGCGTTTCTGGTCGATTACCGTGATAGTAATTTGGGCGCGGAAGCCATGCGCATGAGTGAAGTGGTGTATTACAATATCTCGGAACATCAGGAGGAACCCGAAATCACGAAGGATATGAGCAGGGTAGACGTGTTTTTGCTGGCGTCTCACAGGGAACTCAAGTCCTATAATTTTTACACGGAATTGGCCGGATTACATCCTGACGGCGAGACCAAAACGATGCTCCTCAAGATTGCCAATGAAGAGCTGAAGCATAAAGAAAAGATGGAGTATCTGTATGCCAATACGGCTTTTCCGCAAACCGCCGGCGGTTAATGCCGATTCCTTCTCAATTGAGTAACCGCACCGGGGTCATGTCTGCTCTTGCCTTTTTTGGTTTGATTTTGAGAAGTTTTGCGGGACATCCATAAATAAGTAAATAATTTTTAGATCATCTCCAAAAGAGTTGGAGTAATCTTAAGGATTCCAGGGTCCAAGGATTCAAGGATTCGAGTGAAATACTTTAAAATAACTATACGTTAATAGTTTTGCATAAGTTGTATCGGCTATGTTTGCATCTATATAAAATAACGAATAGCAAATGCATCCTCTGAAGAAGAAAGGATACTCAAAACGACAATAAAATCGATTAAAAATATACACTTGACCCCTTGAATCCTTGAATCCTTGGACCCTCTTCTCCAACTAAATTGGAGAAGAGCCTTATTTTTTAAGCATGATTATTTACTTATTTACGGACATCCCTTATGTCCCTTACGATTAACCCGGACAGATATCTATTTCGATTAATACGGAATTTAACATCTCGACTGCTTGAATCCTCTTTTGGTTGTTACTTCTTATCAATTCGATAGAGCCTTATCTTTTATCTAACCCATTACTCTTATGATGAAGGAGGTGCAGCATGGATCAAAATGATCAGGTTTATATCAAACTACAAAAACACCTGGATAATCAAGCTGTCGGGTTTCCAGCGACTAAGACAGGCGTTGAGATAAGAATATTGAAACACATTTTTACACCCAAAGAGGCTGAGGTTGCCTCTTTATTGAGCTACAAATTTGAGCCGTTTAAAATTATTTATAGCAGAGCCGAACATCTGGTTGAATCACCCGAAGAACTGGATAAAATTCTTGGTCGTATTCAGAAAAAGGGCGGAATTGAGTTCAAAATAAAAAACGGGAAAAAGCATTATTGCAATGCGCCTCTTGTTGTAGGGATGTATGAATTTCAACTTGATCGACTAACTCCTGAATTTATAAAGGATTTCAATGATTATACTTCGGACAAAAATTTTGGTGTCGAATTTTTGAGTACAGAACTCCCACAAATGCGTACCATACCAGTCGCCAAAAGCATCCACCTGCAGCATAATGTCAGCATTTATGATGAAGTAACGACACTGCTGCAGCAAGCCAAAGAACCCTTTGTCACCATCGAATGCATTTGCCGTAAAAAAAAATCCATGGAGGGTGAGTCTTGCAAGGTAACGGATCGAAAAGAAACCTGTCTCGCTATAGGCGGCATGGCTCAGATGGCCCTGGCAAACGATGTCGGCAGAAAAATCACAAAAGATGAAACTATGTCGATAATAGAACAGAATCAGAAAGAGGGATTAGTTCTTCAGCCTTCAAATACAAAAATTGCTGAATTCATTTGTTCGTGTTGCGGATGCTGCTGTGGTATGTTAGAAGTTCACAAGAACCTACCAAAACCATTGGATTTTTGGGCCACAAATTTTCATGCTGTAGTGGACAAGAAAACATGCGAAGGATGCGGCAATTGTGAAGAAAGCTGTCAGGTCGGTGCGGTGAGCGTTTCTGAAAAAGAACAGTACGCTGTTGTAAACCTGGACCGCTGTCTTGGATGCGGCGTTTGTGTCTCTGACTGCCCGACTGAATCAATATCCCTTTTGAAAAAACCTATCCAAGTAATACCACCACAAACACGTGAAGAACTTTTTGATATTATAATGGAGAGGAAGAAAGGTAGATTTGGGAAATTAATGTTGACAGGAAAACTTTTTTTCGATGCTGTCCGAACAGGACAGACTCATCTTTTAAAATAATGATGAAAATAATTTTGAAAACCAAAAAGGTAAGTGCATGCAAAGAAAAATCATCTGCTTGCTGATATTCCTTATGCTGTCGGCCCACCCTGTCCATGGCGAAAATGCAATGGACTACTTTAACCTCGGACTTAAAAGTAACTTAACCCCTACGAAGATTAAATACTTTTCCAAGGCTTTGGAGCTGGATCCAAATATGGCGGAAGCTTACGAAAAAAGAGGGATGCTCTATTTTTTTCAGGAAAAATTTGACAATGTAATTCAGGATTTCCAAGCCTATATTAGACTGGCACCTCCAAAAGCCGAAGCTTACAGAATGTTAGGAATTGGTTACTTAAATAGCGGGTTTTATGAACGCGCCATAGACCGGTTCACCCGCGCCATCGAGATGGAATCCGGGCTGACCAGCGCCTATGCAAACCGGGCTGAAGCTTATCGTTTAATTGGTAAATATGAGGAGGCCGTACGTGATTCCACCATTGCCGTAAAGCTAAGAGGTGATGGGCGAATCACGTCCGATGCTTATAGAACCAGGGCAAAAGCATTCAGAAAGATTGGGCGCAACGATCTTGCTATTGCCGACGTCAATGCCGCTTGGGATATAGACCCAAGAGTTCCCCTCTGGTGGCGATACTTTCTCAAAGGTTTCTATCCGGAAGAAATGAGAAATATGGCCCCATTTATAATCATTGGCATTTGTATTGTATTAATCTTTGGGCTAAAGTTCAAACCACCAGAAAAAGACGACTAAAACAAAGGAAAAGTTTTGAGGTTTCGGAAGCGGTTCTTTTCTAATAGACGGCTATATAGGCGC